>JBJEAG010000329.1:0-6494 GCA_051868855.1 Alloprevotella sp.
GGGCGTCTTCAAGGCGTTCGCCCGCTGCCTGCGCCAAGCCATCGCGCGAAATGCCAACGACCGACGCCTGCCCTCCAGCAAGGGCGTGCTCTAATCTGCATTATTCATACTCGTTCCTACTGCAAGGTCTAACCGGCAGCACCTCAGCGTGGTGCTCGCTCTTCCTCTTTGAAAGTAGGATTTACTACATTCTGCATCGTCATCGCTGTGCTCACGCTGATGCACTGCCATTTAGACCTTTCGTGACGGAACAGTGTGAACAATGCAGGTTAAACTGAACTTTGAAGAGTGCTGCTTGCGCTATATATAATAAGGTATATAATTGCGCGCTATATATAATAAGGTATAGGCGCTCCTCTCACCACGAAAACAACATTCCACATGATTGCCATCATCGACTATAAAATGGGAAACCTCCGCTCCGTGGAGAACGCCCTGCGCCGTCTGGGCGCTGACTTCTGCGTGACCGCCGACGCCGCCACCATCCGCAGCGCAGACAAGGTGTTGCTGCCGGGCGTGGGTCACTGCGGCGAAGCCATGCAGAACCTCCGCGACGCCGGACTCATCCCTGTGCTGCGACAACTGCGCCAGCCCGTGCTGGGTATCTGCGTCGGACTTCAAGTGCTCTGCCGCGACAGCGAGGAGGGCGACACGGAGTGCATCGGCATTTTCGACGCCCACGTCAAACGCTTCGCCCCCGCCCCGGAACTCAAGATTCCGCACATGGGGTGGAACACGCTGGAGAACATGGAAAAGAAAATCTTCGACGGCATCCGCAGCGGAGAGAGCGTCTATTACGTCCACTCCTACTATCCCACCCTCTGCCCCGACACCATCGCCACAACGACCCACGGCGTGATGTTCAGTGCGGCGTTGAAATATGAGCAGTTCCACGGCACGCAATTTCATCCCGAAAAAAGCGGCGACGTCGGCGAACGCATCCTCCGCAATTTCTTGAACCTTTGAAATTCTATACGATATATATGTTAGTCATTCCTGCCATAGACCTCATCGACGGACGCTGCGTGCGTCTCTCGCAGGGCGACTATGCCCAGCAGACCACCTACGACGCGCGTCCCGAGGAGATGGTGGAGACCTACGTGGCTCACGGTCTGCACCGCATTCACGTCGTGGACTTGGACGGTGCGAAAGCCTCCGCGCCGCGCAACCTCGCCACCTTGAAATCCGTCTCCCGCATTCCCGCCGCGGAGATTGAATGGGGCGGCGGCGTGAAGAGTGAAGAGTCGCTGCGCGAGGTGCTGAATGCGGGAGCAGCCTACGTGGTCGTGGGCAGCCTCGCCGCCAAAGAGCCGGAGACCTTTGCCCGCTGGCTGGACACCTACGGTCCGGAGCGCATGGTTCTCGGTGCCGATGTGCGCGACGGGAAGGTGAGCATCAACGGCTGGCTCGACGACACGGACCTCTCCATCGAAAGCCTCATCGACCGCTTCCTGCCCCACGGACTGAGTCAGGTGATTTGCACGGACATCAGCCGCGACGGCATGCTCCAAGGTCCTGCCACCGACCTCTATCTCCGCCTTCAGACTGCCTATCCTTCCATCGACTTCACCGTCAGCGGCGGCATCTCGGGCGAAGCGGACCTGACCAGTCTCCACAGTCTCGGACTGCGCCGCGTCATCGTCGGCAAGGCACTCTACGAAGGACGTATCTCACTCGAACAAATGTCTAATCCCAACTATTCCCATGCTCAGTAAACGCATCATCCCTTGCCTCGACGTTAAAGACGGACGTACCGTCAAAGGCGTTCACTTTGAACAACTGCGCGACGTGGGCGACGCCGTGGACCTCGGTCGTCACTATGCCCTGGAGGGCGCTGACGAGTTGGTCTATCTGGACATCAGTGCCTCGCAGGAGGGGCGCAGCACGTTCACGCGTTTGGTGGAGCGGGTGGCGGACGCGATTCACATTCCGCTGACCGTCGGCGGCGGCATCTCTTCTTTGGAGGATGCTTCACGGCTGCTGGACGCGGGGGCGGACAAGGTGAGCATCAACTCGGCGGCGCTCGCTCGTCCGCAGTTGATTGATGAGATTGCTTCGCGCTATGGTTCTCAGTTCGTCGTGGTCGCCATCGACGCTCGTCACGAGCCTCTTGCCGCCGATTGCGACGAGGCGGAGGCTCACTGGACGGTGTGTACGCACGGCGGGACTCGTCCCACTTCCCGCGAACTTTTCTCCTGGGCGCAGGAAGCGGAACAGCGCGGCGCGGGGGAGATTCTCTTCACTTCGATGAACCACGACGGGACACGCAACGGCTATCCTGTCTCGACCTACCGCCGACTGACGTCACTGCTCCACATCCCGGTCATCGCCTCGGGAGGGGCGGGGAACGCGGACAACGTGGCGGAGGTGCTGCAACAGGGACACGCGGACGCTGCCCTGGTGGCGGGTATTCTGCACGACGGCATCACAACAATACCCGAACTCAAAACAGACCTCCACAACCGCGGCATCTGCGTCAGAATGGTCTGACGCGCAGGCCTTTCTCGCTCGTCGGGGCGGGTGGCTTTCGCTCGTCGGGGCGGGTGGTCCCGCCCCTTGCCGCGAGGCGCTCCCCGACCGTATCTGCTTGAAGCGCGTGCCGCGCTTCAAGCATAAGCGACCCGCCTACGGCGGGATTTCAAGGCTTTCCCTTGGTGCGAACGGTGGCGCGGACGCGATGAATCGCGTCCCTACTTGCTAAGCATTTGCCACAAATGTTGAGCAGTCGCGCAGCGACCTCCGACTCTTTGTCTCTTTGTCTCTTTGACTCTTTGACTCTTTGTCTCTTAGTCTCTTTGACTCTTTTTATGTCCATTTCCAACGCTCCAACTTTTGATTCTTTCCGTCTTGAAAAATGTGCAGACGGATTGTTGCCCGTCGTCGTTCAAGACGCCGTCACCCTCCGCGTTCTCATGCTTGGCTACATGAACCGTGAAGCCTACGAAAAGACCGTGGCGGAAGGCAAAGTCACCTTCTTCAGTCGCACGCGCCAATGCCTTTGGACCAAAGGCGAAACCTCCGGTCATTGGCTTTTGGTGAAAGACCTCTACGTCGATTGCGACGCCGACACGCTCCTCATCCAGGCGACGCCCATCGGACCGACCTGCCACCGAGGCACAACGGCATGTTTCGACACGCCCTCCGAGCAGGGTTTCGTGCGCAGCCTCGCCGCCCTCGTCTCGCAAAGGAAAAAGGAGATGCCGGAAGGCTCCTACACCACCCGACTCTTCATCAAGGGTGTGAAAGCCATTGCCAAGAAAGTCGGCGAGGAATGCACCGAGGCGGTCATCGAAGCCGTCGATGGCAACCGCTCCCGCTTCACCTACGAAGCCGGCGACCTGCTCTATCACCTCCTCGTACTCATGGAACAGACCGGCGTCAGCCTCGAAGAACTGGAACACGAGTTGGAACTGCGCCACCGTCCCGCCAAACACTAAGTCGCAAACCCTAAACACTAAACTCCTTCCCGCCATGTCTCCCCTCATCTCCGACCTCGCCCTCATTCTCATCTCCGCCGGACTCGTCACCCTGCTGTTCAAACGATTGCGGCAGCCGTTGGTCTTGGGCTACATCGTCGCCGGTTTCCTCGCCGGTCCCCACATGCCCTACACGCCGACCGTCACCGACCTCGGCAGTCTCCACATTTGGGCTGACATTGGCGTGATTTTCCTCATGTTCACCCTCGGGTTGGAGTTTTCTTTCAAGAAGATAGTTCGCATGGGAGCGCGCCCCGTCATTGCCGCCTGCTGCATCATGTTCTGCATGATGAGTCTCGGCAGCGGCATCGGTCACCTCTTCGGCTGGGGCAGCATGAACAGTTTGTTTTTGGGAGGTATGTTGGCGATGTCCAGCACCACCATCATATATAAGGCGTTCGACGACCTCGGTCTGCGACAGCAGCAGTTTGCGGGCGAGGTGTTGTCCGTGCTCATCCTCGAAGACATCCTCGGCATCCTCCTCATGGTCGTTCTCTCCGCCACCGCCGTCTCGCGTCAGTTCCAAGGCATGGAGTTGGTCATGAGTCTCCTGCAACTCTCCTTCTTCCTGATTCTCTGGTTTGTGGTCGGCGTGTTTCTCATCCCCGCCTTTCTGCGCCGCAGCGACCGACTGATGACGGGCGAGACGCTGCTCGTGGTCAGCATCGGGCTTTGTTTCCTGCTCGTGGTTCTTGCCGTGAAGGCAGGCTACAGCGCCGCCTTCGGTGCTTTCATGATGGGAAGCATCATGGCGGAGACGCTTCAGGCGGAACGCATCGAGCGCGTCGTCGCCCCCGTCAAGGACCTCTTCGGCGCTGTCTTCTTCGTCTCCGTCGGCATGATGGTCGATCCTGCCGTGTTGGTGGAACATGCGCTTCCCATCTTCGTCCTCAGTCTCGCCATCATCGGCGGACAAGCCATCTTCGGCACGACCGGTTTCCTGCTCTCCGGGCAGCCGCTCCGCTCTGCCGTCAAAGGCGGTTTCTCGCTCGCCCAAATCGGTGAGTTCGCCTTCATCATCGCCGCCCTCGGCACCAGCCTCCACGTCACCTCGGACTTCCTGCATCCCGTGGTCGTGGCGGTCAGCATCCTCACCACCTTCCTCACGCCCTACATGATTAAGGCGGCGACGCCTGCCTGCAACTTCCTCGAGCGTCACATTCCCGACAACCTGCTGAACCGCCTCTCGCGACAGAAGAAAACGCACGCCGCACCCTCTGCCGATGCTTCGTCCGCAAAAACGCTTTGGAAAAAACTACTTCTCGCCCTCGCCGGACAGATTGGAGCATATCTCACGCTCAGCATCGCCGTCATTCTCCTCTCTTTCTCCGTCCTGCTCCCCCTCTGCCGCGCCATCCTCGGCCACTGGCCGGGCAACATCGTCTGCGGTCTCCTCACCCTCAGCACCGCCGCGCCCTTCCTCCGCGCCTTGGTCATGCGCAAGAACCACTCGGAAGAATGGAAACAACTGCGCCGCCGCAGCAAACTCCACCGCGCCGGGCTTTGGCTCACCTTCACCCTGCGTTTCCTTTTGGCTTCGGGAGTGATATGCTACGTGCTGGAATTTCTCTCCCCCACTCCGCTCTGGCTTCACGCCCTCCTTGCGCCCGTCGTCATGGGCATCATCATCTCCCTACGTTTCGTGAAATGGGTGAGCATTCGTTTGGAACGTACCTTCCTCCAAAACCTGCGTTCTCGCGAAAACGTGACGCCCGACGCTGCCGACTGCCCGCTCTATGCCGGACGTCTCGCCGCGCGTCATCTCCACATTGCCCGCATTGAAATTCCCGAAACAAGCGCCTGGGGCGGCAGGAGTCTGAACAGCCTGCAACTCCGTCCGCGCTTCGGCGTCACCGTCGCAGCCGTCGTGCGCGGTGCCCACCGTCTCAACATCCCCGGCGGCGACACCCTCATCTTCCCCGGCGACCGTTTGGACGTCATTGGCGACGACAGCAGTCTCGAATCCTTCACCCGCAGCCTCAACGCCGACACCCTGCCCGACCTCAGTCCCGTCAGCCAAGTGCTGTTGCTGCGCCGCCTCGTCATTCGCGAGGACAGCCCCTTCCTTGGGCTGAGTCTTCGCGAGAGCGGCATCCGCGAGAACCACCGCTGCATGGTCGTCGGCTTCGAAACCGACAACGGCGACATAGAACCCGCCGCAGCCGAGCGCACCATCTCCCGCGGCGATGCCCTCTGGCTCGTGGGCGAGGAAGAACAAATGAAAGAAATGGGAGTTTGAAAGCGGAGACTCGGATTCGTAAATCAAGGATTGAGGAGAAATGGATAAAAAAGGGAGCACCTGCAAAAACCTACGTTGCCTAAAAATCACAAAAACAAGTGTACCCCTTGACTGGATGGCGAGGGCAGCAGGCTCGATGAGCCCGACGAAGGAGGGCGAACTTTGGCTTTGCCCAAGTCTGGCTGCGGTTCGGCAAAACATTCAAGCAAGCTTGATGTTCTGCCCTCACCTTGCACAGACTGTCAGCTCAGGCCGTGAGGCCTGGGTAAGACAGTAGTAGTAATTTTGAGGGCTGTAAGTCCCGATTCCTTTAATAAACCGCTGTCGTATGGGCATGAAAACGAAACGAGCAATGGTGGAGGATGTGGGTTTGTGCGTAAATCGTTGAGAACCAAAGAGAATGAGCGTTTCGGCGAGCACAAGGCAGGAAAAACGAAACGTGCAAGAAGTTGAATTTGCTTGAATCCGGCTTTAATTTTGGGAGGAAACCGTTTAATGGGTGTTTAATACTGGTTTAATCGAGGTTTAGTTTGCTTTAATTCATAGCGGCTGCATGGCTGGTTATCGCCGGCTGTGTGGCCGTTTTCGTGTTTGGCTGTATGATTGGCAAGAATGGGCGTAAAGGCGCGAAATAACGGGGTTTCTGGCGGTTCTGTGGCTATACGGTGGCAGTGATTGCAGGGTGGGGTAGGGTAGAAGAGTCGCGCTCATGAGCGTGGATGATGCAATGGTGGGAACAGGTGTTTAACGTGGTGTTAAATGCAGGGAGCAGGTCGTTC
>JBJEAG010000330.1:0-6486 GCA_051868855.1 Alloprevotella sp.
GCATTGCAAACGCGATTCATCGCATCCGCGCCACCGTGAAGCAACATCCGGTCAAGGGCGCTTGACCGGATGGAGAGTGCTGAAAGCACTCACCATGCGGTTAATAACATTCGACAAACTTTTACCGGACAGCAATATGTTTTTTACGTAAAAAGTTTTTTGAGTTTGCGTCTTCCATGAGCGAATCTAAAAAGAGGACTGCGTCGCGGTGATGTGCGGCACAGTCCTCTTGGAGGATTTCTTCAACGTCGAAACCACGGGCGGGTTCGACGAGAGATTCAGATTTTAGTCAGCCAACTTGGCTTTGATGAACTCGCGGTTGAGGCGAGCGATGTTGGCGATGCTTTCGTTCTTCGGGCAGACAGCTTCGCAAGCACGGGTGTTGGTGCAGTTTCCGAAGCCGAGTTCGTCCATCTTGGCAACCATGGCTTTGGCGCGCTTGGCGGCTTCGGGACGACCCTGGGGAAGGAGTGCGAACTGGCTCACCTTGGAGCTGACGAACAACATGGCGGAACCGTTCTTGCAGGCAGCCACGCAAGCGCCGCAGCCGATGCAGGTGGCGCAGTCCATGGCTTCGTCGGCGTCCTGCTTGGGGATGAGGATGGCGTTGGCATCCTGAGGAGCACCGGTGCGAACGGTGACGTAGCCGCCGGCAGCCTGGATTTTGTCAAATGCGGAGCGATCGACCATGCAGTCTTTGATGACGGGGAAAGCAGCGGAGCGCCAAGGTTCCACGGTGATGACGTCGCCGTCGTTGAAGCGACGCATGTAGAGTTGGCAGGTGGTGGCACCGGTTTCGGTCTTACCGTGGGGCGTGCCGTTGATGTAGAGCGAGCACATACCGCAGATACCTTCACGGCAGTCGTGGTCAAAGACGAAGGGTTCTTTGCCTTCTTCAATCAGTTCCTCGTTGAGGATGTCGAGCATCTCGAGGAAGGAAGTGTCGTCGGGAATGTTGTGCATTTCGCGTGATTCAAAATGACCCGCATCCTTAGGACCGTTCTGCTTCCAATATTTGATGGTAAAGCTTATGTTTTTAGCCATTGTGATAGTCTTGTTAAAAATTACGTTGGAAATAAGGGAACTCTAATTAGCTCTTGTAGTTACGGGTCTTGACTTCAATGGCCTCGTATTTGAGCGGCTCAGTGTATTTGACGGGGTCTTTGTCTTCGCCCTGGAATTCCCAGCAGCTGACATAGAAGCAGTTCTTGTCATCGCGTGCGGCTTCACCTTCTTCTGTCTGGTGTTCTTCGCGGAAGTGACCACCGCAGGATTCTTCACGGTGCAGAGCATCGATGGCGATGAGCTGACCCATGGTGATGAAGTCGTTGAGGCGGAGAGCCTTGTCGAGTTCGACGTTCACGCCTTCGAGTTCGGGGATGAAGAGGTCGGTCTCGAATTCCTTGCGGATTTCCTTGAGGCGCTTGAGAGCGGTTTCGAGGCTTTCCTTGGTGCGAGCCATGCCGACATATTCCCACATGACGTGACCGAGTTCCTTGTGGATGGAGTCAACGGATTTCTTTCCCTTGATGCCCATGAGGTGAGCGATGCGGTCGTTGACTGCTTTCTCTGTCTGCTCGAATTCGGGCAGGTCGGTGGAGAAGCGGGGAACGGTGATTTGGTCGCTGAGATAGTTCTGGATGGTGTAGGGGAGCACGAAGTAGCCGTCGGCGAGACCCTGCATGAGGGCGGAAGCACCGAGGCGGTTGGCGCCGTGGTCAGAGAAGTTGCATTCACCGATGGCGAAGAGACCGGGGATGTTGGTGGAGAGTTCGTAATCTACCCAAAGACCGCCCATGGTGTAGTGGATGGCGGGGTAAATCATCATCGGGTTGTAGTACTTCACGCCATTGACTTCTTTGGCGAGTTCTCCGGGGTTCACGTCGGTGATTTCCTCATACATGTCGAAGAGGTTGCCGTAGCGCTGGAGAACCTGGTCGATTCCGAGGCGGTTGATGGCTTCGGAGAAGTCGAGGAAGACGGCGAGACCGGTGTTGTTCACGCCGAAGCCTGCGTCGCAGCGCTCTTTGGCAGCGCGGCTTGCCACGTCACGGGGAACGAGGTTACCGAAGGCGGGATAGCGACGTTCGAGATAGTAGTCGCGGTCTTCTTCGGGAATGTCGCTGCCTTTGATTTCGCCGTTCTGGAGTTTCTTGGCGTCTTCGATTTTCTTGGGCACCCAGATGCGTCCGTCGTTGCGGAGAGACTCGGACATGAGGGTGAGCTTGGACTGCTTGTCGCCGTGAACGGGAATACAGGTCGGGTGAATCTGAACGTAGGCGGGGTTGGCGAAGTAAGCGCCCTTGCGATAGGCTGCGATGGCTGCGGAGCAGTTGCAACCCATGGCGTTGGTGGAGAGGAAGTAGGTGTTGCCATAACCACCGGTGGCGAGAACAACGGCGTGAGCGGCGAAGCGTTCGAGTTTACCATTGACGAGGTTGCGGGCGATGATGCCTCGAGCGCGACCGTCGATGATGACCACGTCCTGCATTTCATAGCGGCAGTAGAGTTTCACGGTACCGGCGTTCACCTGGCACATGAGAGCGGAGTAGGCACCGAGGAGGAGCTGCTGTCCGGTCTGACCTTTGGCGTAGAACGTACGGCTCACCTGCACACCACCGAAGGAACGGTTGGCGAGGAGACCGCCATATTCGCGAGCAAAGGGAACACCCTGAGCGACGCACTGGTCGATGATGTTGGCGCTGACTTCGGCGAGACGATAGACGTTGGCTTCGCGAGCACGATAGTCACCACCTTTGACGGTGTCGTAGAAGAGACGATAGACGGAGTCGCCGTCGTTCTGATAGTTCTTTGCAGCGTTGATACCACCTTGTGCGGCGATGGAGTGAGCGCGGCGGGGAGAATCCTGGATGCAGAAGTTGAGCACGTGGAAGCCCATTTCGCCGAGAGAAGCAGCGGCAGATGCGCCGGCAAGTCCCGTACCAACCACGATGATGTCGAGTTTACGCTTGTTGGCGGGGTTCACCAACTTCTGGTGGGCTTTATAGTTGGTCCATTTTTGAGAAATAGGACCTTCGGGTATTTTGGAGTCAATCATTGTGAGAAATGTATTTTATAAGGTTGTCTCGGGTCGGCTGCTTGACCTCAGATTGAAAAGACGAGGAGCGTCAGCCTTGAACCAAAAAAATTAGGCAGCGCAGCATCCTCCGCAAAATGCGAAAGCCAAAGCCACTGCCACAAAGATGAGCATCAGAATGCTGACATAGATGTTACCGATGACGCGCCAACGGTTGAACCAGATTTTGCCGCTCCAACCGAGAGTCTGAAGTGCGCTCCAGAAACCGTGAGTGAGGTGGAACCAGAGAGCAGCAAACCAAACGAGATAGAGCACGGTGAAGACCGGATTCTTGAAGGTGTAGGCAATCATGGCTGCACCGTCGGATGCGCTGTTCACTTCGTTGATGAAGGGCATGCCTCCGTTGACGAGTTCAGCGAACATCATGTTGTACCAGAAGTTGTAGAGGTGGAGCACCATGCCGAGAACGACAATGATTCCGAGCACCAACATGTTTTGAGAAGCCCATTCCACTTTTTCGGGCTTGCTGGTCACTTCGTAGCGACTGTTGCCGCGTGCCTTGCGGTTCTGAAGCGTCAGCACGATGGCGTAGATGAAGTGAATGGCTACCAGAGCGGCGAGGCCGATGGTGGCAACCACAGCGTACCAGTTTGCGCCGAGCATTTCACAGACTGTGTTGTAGCTTTCACCGTCGAAAAGCACCACCAGGTTCATGCAGGCGTGGAACGTGAGGAACAGGATGAGCGCTATGCCGGACACCGACATAATCACCTTCCGTCCGATGGATGAATTAGTTAACCACATAGAAAGATTTTGAATTAAGTTGATATTGAGATTGTATGAATATTTGTTTTCTTCTCGTGTCTTCCGCCTCAGAATTTGTTTCCGACGCTTCAGAAAAAATAAAAAAGAAACGTTATTGCTGCAAAAATATAGGTTTTTGCGTCGCGGACAAAGCAAACTTCCCTTTTTCTTGGAGACTGAGGGGTCGAAAGGGTCTAAGAGACAAAGAGACAAAGAGACAAAGAGACAAAGAGTCAAAGAGACAAAGAGACAAAGAGGTCAAAAGGGTCTAAGAGGTTTAGGAGGTGCAGTGTCTCACTGCACAAGAATCCGTTTCATCCGTGAAATCCGTGGTCTCAAAGAGGTCAGCGCCTGCCGAAGAAGGAGGGACGGCGCGTCGCAGAGGACGAGGTTTGAGAGGCGGAGTTTATTTCGGGATAGGCGATGCGGGTGTGATAGATGGTCTTGAGATTTTCGACCAGCACGCGCTTGGCGTCGGCGATGTCGCGGAACGTGATGGGGCATTCCTTGAAGTAGCCTTCATTGACTTGTCCGTCCACGATTTTGTTCACCAGCGCGGTGATGCTTTCTTCGGAGAAATCCTTGAGCGAACGGGAAGTGGCTTCCACGGCGTCACACATCATGACAATCGCTTGTTCGCGAGTGAACGGGTTGGGACCGGGATATTGGAAGACACCCTGTTCCGGCTCTTCCTCGGGATGCTTGTTCTTCCACTGCACGTAGAAGTAGCGGGTCAGGGAGCGACCGTGGTGGGTGCGGATGAAGTCTTTGATGACTTTGGGGAGATGATATTTGTCCGCCAGACGGAGTCCCTCGTTGACGTGGCTGATGATGATGTGGGCGGACTGCTCCTCGGTCAGTTCGTCGTGGGGATTGACGCCGGACTGATTCTCGGTGAAGAAGGCGGGATTGAAGAGTTTGCCGATGTCGTGGTACATGGCGCCGGTTCGTGCCAACTGCGGCTTCGCGCCAATCTTGTCAGCCACCTCTGCGGAGAGGTTGGCGACCTGCAACGAGTGGATGAAGGTGCCCTGCGCCACTTTCGACATGCGGCGAAGCACGGTGTTGTTCGTGTTGGAAAGTTCAATGAGCGTCACGCCGGAGGTGAAGCCGAACATCTTCTCGATGAGATAAAGCAACGGATAGGCAAAGAGCAGGCAGACACCGTTGATGGCAATGTAGATGTAGAGATCGGCGTCCAAATGTTCGAGGTCGGTGCCTTGGGCAAGGTCATATCCCAACAAGACCAATTCAGAGGTGAGCGTGACGAAGAAAGCGACGCGCAGAAGTTGCGAACGTTCCGACAGTTCTCGCAACGCACCGATGGCAGTGGTGCCGGCGACAAACTGAATGAGCACAAACTCGAAACTGGAATGCAGGGCAAAGGAGGAAAGCAGGGAACTTGCCACCAACGACATGAACGCCGTGCGGGAATCCAAGAAGATGCGCACAAAAATGGGAATCATGGCGTAAGGAACGAGATAGACGTTCAAATACTTCTGATTCACCATGACGAAGGTGATGAGCGGGAAGATGGTGATGAGCGAAACGAGCAGCCAAACGGAATGCGGCGAGTGGAGATAGTCGCGCCGGAAGAGGCGGAGATATGCCACTATGGCTGCAAAAACGCAACTGACGAAAATGACTTGCCCCAGCAGAACGAGCCAGAAGCCTTCGTTGGGGTCGCTGCGGCGCACGGTTTCGTTTTCAAAAGACTGAAGAATGCGGAACTGTTCTGCCGAGACAATCTCGCCTCGGTCGATGATGCGCTGTCCGCTTTGCACAATTCCCGAAGCGGGCGAGACGGAAGCGAGCACGTCCTCTCTCGCGGCATTCGTCTTCGCCGTGTCTGCCACAAGGTTTGGCTCGAGATATTGATTCAAATTGCATTGCGCCACCATTTCTCGCGGGAAATGAACGGTGTCCGAACTCATGACATACTCGTAGGCGGAGCGGGTGGAATAGAGTGTTGCCAATTCGCACCCGTTGGCTTCTGTTCCTTTGAGCAGTTTGATGCCGGGCGTGCGTTGCTGCGCCATGGCAGAAAGTTCTTCGGAGTCCAGAATGCCTGCCTCATAGACGGCAGAAAGCATTTTCTCGACGTGGTGGAAGCAAGCGGCGTTGAGATTTCCCAAACGATTGTGCACGTAGTCCGAACGGAACTGCTTGAGGCGGGTGCGCCCCACGTTTTCGTCTCTTTTGTAGAACGGCATGAAGTCTTTCAGCGCACTGTCTTTCTCGGCACGCACTTCCTCCGCGGATTTGTAGATGGGGAAGTCGAAGGTGGCGATGAGGGAGTTGTAGCGCCAGGGACGACCTTGCTCATATTCGTAGCCAAACTTCGTCTCGCGCGGCATGAACCAGACGAGCAGGGCAATGGCGGCACACACGCTAATCATCAGTGTGGCGCGACTTTCAATTCGCGATTCTGAAGGGGAAGTAGGCATAGATTTTGGGGTCTAAGAGGTCAAAAGGGTCAAAGAGACAAAGAGACAAAGAGACAAAGAGACAAAGAGTCAAAGAGACAAAGAGTCAAAGAGACAAAGAGTCAAAGAGATTAAAGAGGTCGGCGCGGAATCCGTCAAATCCGTTTCATCCGTGAAATCCGTGGTCTTTCATCCGTGAAATCCGTGGTCTTTCATCCG
>JBJEAG010000331.1:0-6446 GCA_051868855.1 Alloprevotella sp.
TTCGGGCTTGGTCATGTACTTTAGTACACTCCCTGCGCCCTCATCCTCAGCGCCTTGCATCTTGACCATTCTGACGCACCGCCCTACCCGCAATCATCACTTTTTTGATGATAGCGACGCGGGTAAATGATTGGGAAACAAATGTTTTGAAGGCAGTCAGCAAGTAGGGACGCGATTCATCGCGTCCGCGCCACCAATTGCAGTAAACAAGCGAATGGCGGTCACAGGTGGCTGTGTGCAGTGGGACACTGCACCTCCTAAATTCGCCTTCATCGCCACTCGTCGTGAATATATGCAACGGAATTGCATATAACTATCCGCGAATTGCATATAACTATCCGAAAATTGCATATATGCAGTCGATATGCAATTTAACACTTTTGGTTTTCGCGATTTTATTTCGTATATTTGTGTAGAGATAAGGGAGGAGGGGCGCTTCTCCCTTATCTCTTTCTCTTTTCCTTTGAATCTGCCTTGAAATTCCAAACTTTCGGAAAAATTTCCTCCTTGTAAATTTCAATTTTCTTCCGGCTCAAAAATTTGAGTCAAAACGTAGGAAAAACTTTTCAGTAGAAAGTTGGAATCGTCCCCTCTGAGAATCTTTCGAGAAGTTAAAGATGTTAATTCCGTCTCGTTGAAAATATGCAACGGAATTGCATATAACGGTGGCTTTCTTCCCTCCCGTCATTTCTTCCTCCCCTCCCGTTTTTCCGCCCTCGGCACCCCCTCTTCGCGCTCGAAAAAGAAAAAAATGTGGGGGGGAATGAAATTTTTTCGGTTTTTTCTTTGGTGGTAATTTTCTTACCTCTACTTTTGCGGTGTACTATTAAAGTAGTACAGTGGTTCACTCTTCGCGCGACGGTGTGCCACAACCCTCAAAATCACCCAAAACAAACAGCACACAATGTTACAGATTCAGCACATTTCTTTCAGTTACGGGAAACGCAGTCGTGAGGTCTTTCACGATTTCTCCCTGACTTTTCAACCCGGTCATATCTATGGTCTTCTCGGAAAAAACGGTACGGGCAAGAGCACGCTCCTCTATCTCATCTGCGGTTTGCTCCGTCCGACCGCGGGTTGCGTCACGTTCGACGGTTCAGACGTCAAGGCGCGCCGTCCCGAAGTGTTGCGAGACATTTTCCTCGTTCCCGAAGAATTTGAGTTACCCAAGGTGACGATGGATACCTACGTGAAACTCAACGCACCTTTCTATCCCAACTTCGACGCCGAGATTCTTCGCCGTTGTTTGGAAGAATTTGAACTCCCCGCTGACGTGGTGCTCGGTTCTCTTTCGATGGGTCAGAAGAAGAAAGCGTTCATGAGTTTTGCCTTGGCGACGCGCACGCGGCTCGTCATCATGGACGAACCCACCAACGGATTGGACATTCCTTCCAAAAGCATCTTCCGAAAGATTGTGGCGCAACACATCACGGACGAGCAGACCGTCATCATTTCCACCCATCAAGTGCGCGACGTCGAAATGTTGCTCGACCACGTCGTCATGATTGACGGCTCGCTCGTGCTGTTGAACCGCAGCATGGCTGAGGTCAGCGCCGCCGTCCGCTGCGAACAGCGCTCCATGGGCGAGCCCGTCGATGATGCGCTTTATGTGCAGCCCAGCATCGCGGGCAACGTCGTGCTCGTTCCCAATGAAAATCCCGACGATGAAACGCCCGTCAATCTCGAACTCCTCTTCTGTTGCGCCGAAACCGGGCGTCTGCCCGAGAGTCTGAAGTGAATCCCTCCCGCATTCTTCAACCATTCAATCTTTTCGCCATGTCACAATTTTGTTTCAAGCGATTCGCACAACTCGTGCGCCTCGACATCAGATTGAACCGCTATCTGTCCACCATGATTGGGCTCTTTCTGGGTTATTTCTTTGGACTGATTGGCATTTATTGGAAGAACACGATTACGTCTCAGCTGCCGACGCCCGCGCTTGAGGAAGTGCTTTCCTACACCGCTTCACGCTTTTTCCTGATTTGCACGGTGGTTTATCTTTTGGTGGGAACCTCGATGATGTTCCGGAACCTCTCGACGAAGCAAAGCAGACTCGCTTTCTTCATGTTGCCCGCCTCGAACGCAGAAAAGATGCTTTCGCGCTTTTTCATCATCTTCCTTTTCTTCATGGTTTGGCCCTTCATCGCCTATCCTTTGGCAGATTTGCTCCGTGTGGCGATTCTCAGCATCTTTGATTTGCACTACGCCTTCTCGTTCAGTGCGATTCGGGAAATGATTAGCGAAGGTTGGACGGACTATGTTTCCGGTTTCCAAGCCGGACTTGACGGTGACCGTTCCTCGCTGCTCAGCGCGTTGGACCTGACGTTTGGAGTGTTGGGTCTGTGGCTTTGTCAGGTGGCAGGCAGTCTTGTTTTCAGCCGCCGAGCCTTCCTCTACACCAACCTGATTCTCTTTCTCGCCATTTTCACTCTTGCCTGGTCCGTCTCCTCTTCCGGTCCGCTTTGCGCGTGGGTCAGCGACCACACCGACGCCTTTGAGATGGGAGTGACCGTCTTCTTCGGTGTGAGCAATGTCTTCCTGCTCGGCTTCATCCCTTGGAAGTTCTGCCACAAGCAAGTGCAGTGAGCGCGACAGAAGAGTCCAAGAAACTAAATGATATGTTTTACAGAATATATAATAAGCACTAAATATGTTACGTCATCTTTTCCTTCATGAACTCCTGAGCAACTGGCGCAGTGCGTTGCTTGCCTGCGGTGGCATGTTTGTGGCGTTCGGTGTCGCCCTTCTGTTTGGGTGGATGCTAAGCCTCGGACAGAGCGGTTTGTTAGGCGCCCTTCTGTCTTTCCTGTTGTCAGGTTTGTTCTTCGTTTATTCCCTTTCCCAGACATTTTCCTGCCTTCGCACGAAACAGGGTCGCATTTCCTTCTTCATGCTTCCCGCTTCGGTCGGCTCAAAGTTCGGAGTGCGCGTCGCGCTCCACACACTCGGCGCCGCCGTAGCCATATTCGTCAGTTTCGCCTTGGCAGAACGCGTGCTCGTCCTGCTGTTCGACTGCTTCGGCTTTTCGGTGGTGAGTCCTTGGGAGAGCCTCGTTGAAATGTTCAAAGGATATTTTCAACTCCCCGTCTCGAACGGTCACGTCAATGCCCTCGCCGTTGTCTCCCAAGTCAGCACCCTTGCCAACTTCTTCTTCGTTTGTTGCGCCAATCTGCTGGGCAGCGTCTGCTTCCGCAAACACGCTTTCATCCACACGCAGCTTGTGCTCTTCCTGCTTTTCGTGGGCTATGCCTTCCTGCTCGGTTTCTCCATCGGTCTGACCGAATCGGTCCGCACCGTCACCGAAGAAACAGCCGTGGCGTTTGCTTCCTTCTCCATTTTCATTGAACTGCTCATTTCCCTCGGCTGCCTGTGGCTCTGTTGGAAATGGTTCGGTCGGCTGCAGGTAATCCCGCGAACTCACCTCAAATTCTTCAGTTTATGATATTCAAAGACAGCCAACCCATCTACGTGCAAATTGCCGAGCGTCTTTGCGACGAGATTCTCTCCGGCAACTATGCGCCCGACAGTCGTGTACCCGGCGTCAGAGAATATAGCGCCCTGCTCGAGGTGAACGCCAACACGACCGTCAAGTCTTACGACCTGCTCGCACAGCGCGGCATCATTTATTCGAAACGCGGCATGGGATATTTTGTGTCGCCCGAAGCGGCGCAACTCATCCTTGAAGCGCGACGCGCACGCTTTCGTTCTCACACGCTTCCCGATTTCATTCGCGAACTTCATCAACTCCAAATCTCCTTTGCCGAAGTGGAGCAGTGCTTCCGCGAAACCCTCGCGAAACCGACTGCCGACGCCGCGCAACAATGAAAAAACAACCAACCCAAAAACAGTGAGAACAATGAAACGTTATCTCCCTCTCCTCGTCTTCCTTTTGCTCATCATCATCTGTTTGCCCGCACTGGCACAGACCAAAGGAAAGATTCTCGACCCGCAAGGCAATCCCGTCGCTTTCGCCAACGTGGTCAGTCTGCAACCCAAAGACTCCGTGGCGCTGGCTGCCTGTCTCAGCCGCGAGGACGGCAGTTTCGAGTTTCCCGAAGGCACGCTCGTGAAACTCCTCCGCGTCAATGCGCTCGGCTATGAAACCCTCTATTTCAACCCCGCCAAGACCAACGGCGGCGCAGTGCCCGAGACGCTCACCATCACCCTCAAACCCTTGCACTCACAGCAACTCCGCGAGGCAACAGTCACCGCACGCCGCCCCGTGGCGAGGCTGGAAGGCGATGCCATCGTGACGACCGTTGAAAACACCTCCCTCACCGAAGCCGGCAATGCGCATGACGTGCTCCGAGAAGTGCCGGGCATCATCGACAAAGGAGGCGAAGACGGCTCACTCGAGGTGATTGGTAAAGGCAAACCCGTCTATTACATCAACGGGCGGCAGGTTCGCGACCTCAAAGAACTGAAACAACTCCGCAGCACGGACATCAAGCAAGTCGAAGTGGTCACCACGCCCGGCGCTCGCTACGATGCCAGCGTCAATGCGGTCGTCAGAATTCGCACCATTCGAAGAAAGGGCGAGGGATTCGGCGTCAGTGCTTCCGAATATTTCTCCCAGGGAAAATACACCCAAAGCAGCACCTACGTACGTTTGAACTATCGCAAAGATGCCCTCGACGTTTTCGCCTCCGCAGGATATAATGACTCGCGTTGGTATTGGAAGAGTTACTGTGCGCAGAACACGTTCATCGCTCCCCAAGAGCATTGGCAGTTCCCTTTGACGCAGTACGCGAAATCCACCGAGCGTGAAATCCCCTTTGACTTCGGTTTGAACTATGAACTGGCTGAGGGCCACACCGTCGGCTTCAAATATTCCGGAACTGTCACTCCGAGCGACTATGGAGGCGGCTCGTTGAACTCCGACGTGCTTCACAACGGCGTGAGTGAAGACTATCTCACCAACGTCATTGATCGCGACAACGACAACGACATGAAGCACACGCTCAATGCCTACTACGTCGGAAAACTCGGAAAGGGCGAATTCTCTTTCGATGCTGACTTCTTTGCTTCCGGAACCAAGACCGTCTCGAGTCAAAACGAAAACAGCACGCAAGGCGAGCAAAGACCGCCGTTCCAGACTGTCGGCGAAATCACCAACCGTCTCGTCGCTGCCAAAGCGCAGTATGAATGGCCCTGGTTGGGAGGAAAAGTCGCTGTCGGCTCGCAATATTCGCAGACCAACCGACACGATGACTATTTCGTCGATATCGACCTCCCCGGCGTGACACCCGCAAGTTCCAAACAGGTGGAAAGAATGGCGGCAGGCTTCGTGCAGTATTCCGCCTTCCTCGCCAAGCGCTACAGTCTCACCGCCGGTGTGCGCTTCGAGCATGCCTCCTACGAATACTTCGAGAACCGCGAGAAAGTGAAGGAACAGTCGCCGACCTACAATAACTTCTTCCCCTCGCTGTCGCTTTCAACCGCCTTCGGAAAGGGAAAGAACGCCGTTCAAGTCATGGCAGCCTACACCGTGAAGACCGTGCGCCCGAGCTATTCTCAACTCTCGAACAACGTGACCTACGGAAACCGCTTCCTGCTTCAAGGAGGTAATCCCAATCTCCGCCCGAGCGTGCTCCACGACTTGACGTTCACGACCATTTGGAAGTGGCTCCAGGTCATGGCAACCTACAACCACGACAAGGACGGGCTACTCTGGTGGGGCGAAGCCTTGCCCGAGAATCCCGAAGTGACCAAAGTGTCCTACTGCAACAAAACCAACGACCTCGTGAAGCTCATGGTCACCGCCTCACCCAAACTCGGCTTCTTCCGCCCGACGTGGACGGTGGGATTCAATCAGTACTTCCTCAAAATGACCACTGCTTCCGAGTCGCGCAGTTTCGACAACCCGCAGTTCTTCGCCGTGCTCGTCAACAATTTCGTGATTCCGAAGGACATCACCTTGGGAGTGAAATACACTTTCATCGGACGAGGCAACGCGCAAAACGCACAAATCATCAAGCCGATGCACTATCTGGAGGCGTCGCTTTCCCGCAGTTTCCTCAAAAAGAGCCTTACGGTCAAATTGGGAGTGAGAGACATTCTCTACAAGCAGGACTGTGTTCGCCTCTTCTTCGAAAACGGCTTCTTCGAGCAGGAAGGCAACGGCGACTCAAGACGTTTCTTCCTCAATCTGAACTATAATTTCAACGCCATGCGCGACCGCTCCAAGAGTAAGAGCGAAGTCGAAAACGTCATCAACCGCATGTGACGCTGAGAAAAATCAACTCTTTGGTTTAGATTGGGCTCCGCCATGACTTCATAAGTTGCCATTATATTTTCAAAGCAAGTGGTTCCGACAAATGCACGGTTTGCAACTGTCGGAACCACTTCCATTATAATCCGCAAAGCGAGGGGGATGTTTTTTATTGCTGTTCGGTAAACGGTCCTAATGAATTGAATTCGTTGGTTTTTGAGGTGGATAAGCCCCT
>JBJEAG010000332.1:0-6421 GCA_051868855.1 Alloprevotella sp.
ATGAAAATGCTTTCGCCTTAAGATGAAAATGCTTTCGCCTTAAGATGCAAACCAATGAGTCGGCAGACAGAAATGACAAATCGGCAGATAAGAACGTTGCCACGCCGTCCGCGAACGACTTTTTTCCGGAAATTCCATGCACTCTTCCTTTCTTCTCGCTTTTTCCAAACTCCGTGCAGTCTTTCTCTCAAGGAAAAACTGCAAAATAAGGCGTTGGAAACCGCCGAAAACTGCAAAATAAGGCGTTGAGAATCGCCGAAAACTGCAAAATAAGGCGTTGGAGAG
This sequence comes from Alloprevotella sp., assembly GCA_051868855.1. GTDB lineage: Bacteria > Bacteroidota > Bacteroidia > Bacteroidales > Bacteroidaceae > Alloprevotella. The sequence continues at coordinate 286 of JBJEAG010000332.1, forward strand.
ACGATTTTTTTGCAAAATAAGGCGTTCTAACGGATGAAGTTCATAACTTTGCCGCAAGAAAAGAAGAGTTCTTCAAGGAAGAAGAGCAAACACAAGAAACGCTGAAACACAGCACTTAATCTCTACGCATCATGGAAAGCGAACTTATAGATAAAAGAGTTTTGGAGCAAATCCTGACCGACCAAAAGGCAGAAAAGGAAAATTGGCGCGAAAAATTCCTTTGTTCGAGAGTTGAGGAAAGACTGTTGGATTTGGACAGTCCGCAGGCGCAGGTCGTCATCGGCGTGCGCAGAAGCGGCAAATCGACGCTCTGCATGCAAACCCTTTTCAACGCCGGAGTGGTCTTTGCCTACGCCGACTTCGACGATGAACGTCTCGCCGGTTTGGGTGCCGGACAGTTGAATGACGTGCTGGAAGTGCTTTTCAAAATCTACGGAAAGTTCTCCCACATCTTCCTCGACGAAATCCAAAACATCGAGGAATGGCCTCTTTTCGTCAATCGTCTTCTTCGCACCAAAATTCACGTCGTGCTGACCGGAAGCAATGCCAAGTTGTTGAGCAGTGACCTCGCCACGCATCTCACCGGGCGCAGCAGTGAGATTGTGCTCTATCCCTTTTCGTTCCCGGAATTTTGCGCCATGAAGGGGCTGAACGAACCAACCCGCTCCACCAAGGATGTTGCCGCGATCAGAGCCTGCTTTGACGACTACATGAAACAAGGTGGTTTTCCCGAACTGCTGCGGGTCAAGATGGCGAAACGTTATGTCTCCAATCTGGTGGACCACATCTTGAAACGCGACATAGAGCAACGCTACAAAATCGCCTTTCCCGCTCAGTTCGAGAACATGGCGCAGCATCTGCTCAACCAGTCGCCAAGCATAGTCTCCACAAAAGACCTTGCGGCGCTGTTCAACTTCAAGTCGCCCCACACGGTGCAGAACTACGTCAAATTCCTCAAAGAAGCCTACGTGCTCGTTGGCGTCCAAAAATATTCTCCAAAAAGCAAACTCCGTGTGGTGGGCGAGAAACTTTATGCGGTGGACGTGGCAATGATGAATCAGCGGGAGAACGCCTTCTCGGGCGAAAATCTCGGTTGGCGATTGGAAACCATCGTGCTGACCCACCTGATGCGAAAGTGCAAGAATGAAGGTTGGGATGTGTATTATTTGAGCGAGCGTTCCGGCGAATGCGACTTCATCGTGTGCAATGGTAACCGCGTGCTCCAGTGCATTCAGGTTTGCTACGACCTCTCCGCCGAGAAAACCCGCAAACGCGAAATCGCCGGACTCCTCCTTGCCCACAAAAAAACAAAATGCGAAAATCTGCTCTTGCTGACGGACCACCACTGTGAGGAGGTCAGCAAAAACGATTTGCGCATTCAGATAAAACCGACCTACGAATGGTGCTCCGAAATCTTCGAAGAACTGTCGTGAGGACGGACGATTTTTGAAAAAGAACTCACACTCTCTTCAACACACGGACAATCACCCAACGCGGGGCAAGGCGAAGGATGGGGGCGAACCAACGCCAGCGGCGACTCAGTGTGCAGACGGGGCGACCCGCCTCCACGGCTCGGACGATGTGGCGCACGGCTTTCTCCACGGAAAGAACCCAAAAGAGACGCTCGGGATGGGCAAGCAGGGGAGTATTGACAAAACCGGGGCGCAAATCGACGATGCGCACCGCTTTTGCGCCGCGAACGGCAGCGTGCTGACGCAGGGCTTCGAGATAGTGCGCCTGGAATGCCTTCGAGGCGGAATAGGCGGGCGCCGGACCGAGTCCGCGGTTGGCGGCAAAGGAGGTGATGGCAGCCAAGGTGCCGTCGCCCTGACTCAGCAGCCGACGGAATGCCCAATCCACGCAGGCAGTCCAGCCCGTGACGTTGGTGGCGAGCGTCGGCAGTTCGTCCTCGAAGCGAATCTCGGGCGTCATGCGCCCAATGCCGGAGCAATGAAGATAGAGGTCAATGTGACCGCCGAGGGCATCCGCCATGCGTTCCAGTGCGGCAACTGCCTCTGTCGGTTCACACACGTCCAAATGTTCCACCACGGGCGGCACGGCGGCAGGCACGGCGCGGACGAGGTCCTCCAAAAGCGCGGTGCGGCGGGCTGCCAAAGCCACGCGGCAGCCTTGGCGAAGATAGTGTTCGGCAAGCGCACGTCCCAATCCGGAACTCGCGCCGACAATCATGACGGTTCGCATAAAATTTATTTTTGAGAAAGAAAAAGCGCGGGGCTATATACCATATTATATATAGCTCGCAAGAATCAAAACAACCCGCCGCGGGTCAGAGGAAGCGGCGGGTGAGATATTTCACAGGATAGAGCACGGCGAGGAAACCGACAATCAAGACGGTGAAGAAGACGATGACCACGTCGGAGGGGTGGATGCTGACGGGGTAGGCGTCGATGATGAAGTTGCCGGAAGAACCGCCGAGGCTGAGGAGCCCGAAGGTTTGCTGGACGTAGCAAATCAGCAAGCCGAGCAAAGTGCCGGCGACAGCGCCGAGGAAGGAAATCATGCTTCCTTCGCAGAGGAAAATGCGGAAAATCAAACCTTCGTCAGCACCGAGGCTGCGCAGCGTGACCACGTCGGCGCGTTTGTCAATCATCAGCATCGAAACCGTGCCGACAATGTTGAAGCAGGCAACGAGAAGGATGAACGTCAGGAAGAAATATGCCATCGTCTTCTCGATGTTCATGACGTTGAACGTGTCCTCCTGCTGCTCGGCGCGGTTCAGTGCTTTGAAGTTGGAGCCGAGGGTTTGGCGGATGCGCTGCAGGGCGCGGTCGGGGTCGGCAGAGGGTTTGAGTTTGAGTTCCAGCGAGGTCAGTGAGCCTTCGTGTTCAAAAAGACGTTGGGCGAAGGCAAGCGGCGCAATCATGTAAGCCTCGTCATACTGCTTCTGACTGACGGCGAAGCAGACGCCGGAGGAGTAGAGGTCCTCGGCGTTGAAACTCGCGGCGGGGTTGGTGAGGTTGATGCGCTCCCCCCGCGTCGGGGCGCAGATTTGGATGGAACCATAATCCACAGAACCAATCATGGACGCCAGCCCGATGCCGGGAATGCCGTAGCTCAGTCCCGCGCTCTCGAGTTGATAGGTTCCCGTGTCGGGATAGAGAATGGAGCGGATGCCGGCGACGCGGTCGAAGTGGTTGTCCACGCCTTTGAGCGTGATGACCTGCGGATTGCCGCGGAAGAGGATGAGCGCGTTGTCGGTGTAGCTCGCGGAGGCGGCTTCCACCTCCGGCAGACGGCGCACGGCTTCCAGAGCGGGGTCATCGGCATCAAAGGACTTCCCCTTCGCCGGCACAATCTTCACCTCGGGGTCGAAGGCAGTGTAGAGGCTGCCAATCAAATCGTGGAAACCGTTGAAGACGGAGAGCGTGCAGAGAAGGGCTGCCGTGCCGAAAGCGACTCCGACCACGGAAATGGCGGAGACGAGGTTGATGGCGCTGATTCGTTTGCGGGAAAACAGATAGCGACGCGCCACAAAGAAGGGGAGAGCACCGTGAGCCATAAGTTTACGTGTAAATCTTGGAAATCATTCCTCCGTCGGCGCGGCAGCTTTCTTTTCGGAAGAGCCGCCTTCAGCGAGGAGAGCGTCGATGTGGTCGAGATAGTCCAACGTGTCGTCGATGAAGAACTTCAGTTCGGGAATGATGCGCAGTTGGTGGCGCACGCGCTTGCCGAGTTCAAAGCGCAGGGTGCGAGCGTTGGCGTTGATGTTTTTCAGAATCTCTTCGGCGCGTTCGGAGGGGAAGATGCTCAGATAGCCGCGGGCGACGCTGAGGTCGGGACTGATGCGCACGGCACTGACGGAGACCAGGACGCCGCGGAAGGACTGCGTCTCTTTCTGGAACATGTCGCTCAGTTCTTTTTGGATGAGGCGGGAGATTTTTTGTTGTCTGGTTGTTTCCATATATATATAAAGGTATATAGGGGTGTTCTAAAAAATTATGGGACGAGGGGTTCTGTGGCGCGGACGAGCCAGTCGCGGTCAGCTTCATCGGTGAGGCGCGGCAGCAGGAGGGAGCGAACGCGGGCGTGGTAGGCGTTCAACTGCGCCACCTCTTCTGCCGTCAGCAAGTCGGGGGCGAGAGCGGAGAGGTCGTAGGGGCAGAGCGTCAGCGTCTCGAAACGCAGGAAACGCCCGAAGTCGGTCTCGCGGTCGAAGACGGTGAGCAGGATGTTCTCGATGCGCACGCCAAACTTCCCTGCCACATAGACGCCCGGCTCGTCGGTGATGGTCATGCCTTCGACGAAAGGAACGTGGGTGCAGGCTCGCGGGTTCTTGCGAATCTGGTGCGGTCCTTCGTGAACGCAAAGGTGCGAACCGACGCCGTGACCGGTGCCGTGGCCAAAGTCAAGACCTGCTTTCCAAAGCGGACTGCGGGCGGCAAGGTCGAGCTGCAAGCCGCAAGTGCCTTCCGGGAAGGAGAGGGCGGCGAGGGCGAGGTGACCTTTGAGAACGAGCGTATATACCTCACGTTCTTCGCGGGTCAGTTCGCCGCAAGCGAGGGTGCGGGTGATGTCGGTCGTGCCGCAGTCGAACTGGGCGCCGCTGTCCAAGAGGAGGAGACTGCGCCCCTCGACGGTGGCGGCGGTGGCAGCCTCTGCCTCGTAGTGCACGATGGCGCCGTGAGGACCGTAGCCGGCGATGGTGGGGAAACTGAGTTGCTCAAATCCGGGCTGCGCGGCGCGGCGGGCAGTGAGGATTTGGTCAGCGTCCGTCTCGGTCAGCGTCTCTCCCGCGGCGCGGCGGCTTTCCCATTCTCGGAGGAAGCCGACGAGTGCCACACCGTCGCGCAACATGGCTTCGCGGAAGCCGTCGCGTTCGGCGTCGTTCTTCACGGCACGCAGCAACTCGAACGGAGAGGCGACGAAATCGGCAGCGCGGGACAGGTCGAAAGCAAAGGTGGCGGAGGGAGCGAAGACGGTGGCGGCGACATCCACCATTTGGGATGCTTCGGCGTAGGGTTTCACCTCCACGCCGGCTTCCAGCAACTGCTCGCGGGCAGCGGCAGTCAGCGTCTCGCCGTGGGTGAAGAGCACGAAGCGGTCGGCGCGGTTGAGGAAGAGGAGGAAGGCGACGAAGACAGGATTATAAGGAATGTCGCGTCCTCGCAGATTCAGCAGCCAGGCGATGTCGGAGAGGTCGTGGATGAGATAGTCCTTCTCCGAACCTATCTTCTCGCGCAGCAAGGTCGCCGCCTGTGTCAGTTTTTCCTTCACCGAAACGCCTGCCCATTGCAACGGTTGGATGTCGATGACTTCGGCGGGCAGGGCGGGACGGTCTTCCCAAATGGCGTCGAACGCATCGGGCAGCGTCAGACAGAGGTCAAAACCGCTTTGACGTAGTTCCTCGGCTTCGGCTTGGGAGAGCACGTCGGCGGGGGCTGCCACACGGAAAGGACGCTCGGCGCTTTGTTCACTCAGCCACTCCACGGGAGAGGGCACGCCGGCATCGCCGTCGCGCATCAGTCGGAAGGGAGTGTCGCGCAGTTCTTCTTCGGCTTGGAGCCAATAGCGCGAGTCGGTCCAGAGCGCAGCGTCGGTCAGCGTCACCACGGCGAGTCCGGCGCTTCCGGTGAATCCGGTCAGCCATTCGCGGCTCTGCCAGTGGGCGGCAATGTACTCACTGCCGTGGGCGTCGGCAGTCGGAACGACGTAGGCATCAATTTGGGGCGTCTGCTGACGCATCCATTCGCGCAAACTGTTCACGCGGAGATTTGTTTTTTCTGACATGGCTTTCGGAGGGTCGGAGGTCGCTTCGCTCCGGTCAAAAGGGTCAAAAGGGTCAAAGGGGTCGGAGCGGAGGTCGGAGGTTTGAGAGGTCGTTTGAAAAGTTTGAGGTCGTTTGAGAGGTTTGAAAGGTTTGGGAGGTTTGAGGTCGTTTGAGAAGTTTGAGATTGTTTGAAAAGTTTGAGAGGTTGAATCGGTCACCGACTTTTTGACTTTTTGTCTCTTTGACTCTTTGACCTTCAAAGGGTCACCGACTTTTTGACTTTTTGTCTCTTAGTCTCTTAGACTCTTAGACTTTTTGACTCTTTGACCTCAAAGTTTTCAGCTGAGCGCCATCATTCGTTCGATGGGTTTCACGGCTTCGCGAGCCACGTCTTCATCGACGGTGATT
>JBJEAG010000333.1:0-6318 GCA_051868855.1 Alloprevotella sp.
GTTCTTTGTGTACATCGGTACGCCGTACACCCAAGACTGTTTTTTTTCGTTCCAAACACGATACCAAATACCGTTATTCTTGTTGTTCATGATTTTACTTTCTGAAAGATTCTCCTTTGAATACAATCACGTTGAGCATTTCGTTGAATCGGTCTGCGATGCGGTCACCGTACTTTTCACGAATCTCTCTGGCACGTAGGTTGGTTGTGATGACGGTGAAGAGTTGGCTGTCGTATCGTTTCTCCAGCAAGTCCACAGCCGGATTAATCACGTTCCCGTAATCAAGCACCTCCGCTGCTTCCTTTCCGAGGTCTTCGATAGCCAGCATGTTTCTTGCAGCCAATTTCTTCATGGCAGACGGCTCGCGTGAAAAATTCACGATGTCTTTTGCATCCACGACCAGCAGCGAAGCCGCCTCCGGCGTGTTGTCCGTCTGCAGGTAGCCGGCAGCGCCGAGATAACTGATTGCCGAACGCAATGCGAAGAGCATGGTTGTTTTCCCGTTTCCGCACGTTCCGCAGAACATGAGACCGAACTTTGGCGATTCCTGCGTCAGACACTCCGACACACGTTTGATGAGCGAAGACGTTTCTGCGTCCGAGTTGTAAGTTCTATTTCGGAACTCCACTTCTGCGGCGTAGGCAGCCGTGAGAAGTTGCTCCGCCTGCTCCGCCGTCATGGGCAGTCTAAAACGAGGTAGTGTAGTCTTCCGTTTCAGCAGGAGCGACTTTAAGGTTTGGACGTCTAACTTCTCGTCCTTTGCGAACGTTTTCATTCGTTTTGATGTTTAGTACGATTCTCAACCAGGCGTTGAAGTGTTGTTTTGCATCTGCGAGCGACTCATGATGCTGTTTCCCGTCAGCGAGACACTGCAGTCTGAACTCATCCAATCGAGCGACCATAGAGCTAACCTTGGTGTGATGCAGCATAGCAATCTGTTCAAGCCAGATGCTTTCATTTTTCATTTCGTTCACTTCATCGTCAATCGAAGGAGAAGTAGAAGGATTCTTTTTAACTACGTCAGTAGTTTTTTCTTTCTTCTTCTTTTCTTTGTGGATTTCTTGCGTAAGAAACTCGGTTTCTTGCGTAAGAAACCCCGTTTCTTTGTAAGAAACCCCGTTTTCATCCCCCGATTTTTGGTTTTTATCTACCGAGTAAGCGTTTGGTTTTCTACAGAGAAACCCCGTTTCTTCGTAAGAAACCCCGTTTCTTTGTAAGAAACCCCCGTTTTCGACAAGGATATATTTGTCGAATTTGGTGATTTTTCTTCCTCTGATTGCTGAAAAGTATCGTTTTTGGATTCCAATGGAGGTGAGAACCTTCGCCGAGTTAAACAGACCTTGCTCGAAGAAGTTCCATCGAACTAAGCGTCCCACGATTTGCTCCAAGAGTCCTTTATTGATACAAGGCATGTCCATGAGCATTTTATTTCTCATTGCGTCGTCCCACAGAATGAAGTACCCGTTACGATATACCGCACAAAGCAGTTTTACGACACAGAGTTCGCCCTTCGGACCGAATTCCTTAGCGATGGAGAGAATCTTCTCGTCATGGAAGAAGTCCACATCGAAAGGAAAGTAATCAAGTCCGGTTTTGGATGGTCTTGCCATATTAGTCAGCAATTAGATTGAATCGTTGAGATAGTTGTTCACTTCGCGCATGAAGTCATCAAGACTTCTGCACAGGATATATTTATATGTAGGGTGGAGACTGCGCTGCCATCTCTTTTGGGATTCCGATTGTCTTCCCGTTGGCGTTTTCATTTCAATGAGCAGTGCCGAGTGATTTTTGTTTGGTACGAGAAGAATCAAGTCCGACACCCCTGCCACCACGCCCTCCGCCTTCAGTTTGGCGGCTGTGGTGGCGTCCCTTCGTCCTCCGTTAGGTACGGCGAAGAGGAGACCACGCAGGTGTTTGTGGGTGAGGTTGAACCATCGGACGCATGCAGTCTGAATTCTATGCTCCTCGTCGGAGGGGCGTTTGCGCGTGTTGCGCTGTTGCGAGATGAGTAAGTCATGGAGTGACATATAAGATATTGTTATAAGTTGGTGTCTTTTTTGAAGAATCCGCTGATTTCGCAGTTCGAGATGGAAGTGATTCTGTAGGCACCCGCTCTGCATTCTCTAAATCTGTCGTAAGCCTCTCGAATGTCAGCCGCCTCAACGAGAACCGCGTCAGAAACTTCCTTCACGCCGTTTTCAGAGCGTTTGTAGTCCACGAACTTTACTTTGAAGAGGCATTCCCCTCGGTCACCGAAGAGCATGATTCGCGACACACGCGCCGCCACCACCTTGTCCACCCTTGGAATCCCGATGTGATTTTTGAGCGTTATCTCTTTCGCTTCGGTGAACGTATTTGCCCGAACGAGGTATTTGCTCATGTACAAATTCTTGGTGTCCTTCCACACGCTCCAATAAGGCGCGTAGGTGAAGTATAGGTCATTCAGTGGAGTCATTGTTTGTCAGTTTTGAGAGTTTGTTGTTCAGTTTGTTTGCCACCTGCCTCATGCACCATGCACGGCACTTGGCACGTTGGGCGGGAAGAGAATCGTAGTGTGCGGTAGCGTCCGTGAGATACTTCACTATTCGCTTGGCGTCAGTTTTAGAGAGTTCCATGGGTCATAGAAGGAATTAACAAGTTCGTCGAAGTAGGCTTCCTCGTTTGGAATATCGTCGTCAGCATTCATTATCTCAGCGGCGATTGATTTCTTTTTGTGTATGATCGAATATACCACGCTGTCAATGGTTGATTCCCCAAGCAGGTAGTATGCCGTCACATTGTCCTTTTGTCCGATTCTGTGAGCGCGGTCTTCGCATTGACAGCAGTCCGCATAAGTCCATGGCAGTTCCACGAACGCCACATCCGACGCCGCTGTCAGTGTGAGCCCCACGCCAGCCGCCTTGATGGAACAGATGATGAGGTTCGTCTCCTCGCGATTCTGAAAGGCATCCACGGCAGCCTGCTTCCGAGTAGCCGACTGACGCCCTGTCACCGTGACTGCAGAAGGAAATTCTTTGGTGAGTGCATCCACAACCTCATGCAGCGCGCAGAAGACAATCAGTTTCTTTCCGGACGCGAGGAAGTTGTTGATGAACTCTACGGTTTGAGCGACCTTTCCGATGGTGGCGAGTTGTCGCAGCGTCATGAATTTGACGAGTGCTGCCATTCTCATTTTTCGTCTGATATCTCGGTCAGAGCATTGTTTGTATTCCTTCAGATAAGTCATGAGGTCATTCTCCGCCATGCGATATTCATCCACATTAGAGATTCTGACGTACAAGTCCACGCGCGTTTTGTCCGGCAGTTGCGGAAGCACCTTCGCTTTTTCGCGACGAATCAGACAAGAGTCGTAGAGTTTCTGAGAGAGGACGGAGAGCGGAAATGCCGGTTCCTCGTCTTTCGATTCCGGACAGAAATCAGCCTCGAACTTGGAACGACCTCCGAAGTCAGAGAGACGCCCCATGATGGAGAGTTGAGAAATGAGGTCTGCAGGACGGTTCACGACCGGAGTTCCGGAAAGCATGATGCACCATTTCTTTCCGTGAGCGATGCCCTTGGTGAAGATGGTCTGCTGTGCGGAAGCGTCCTTCACTCGGTGAGACTCGTCAATGATGATGGAGCGGAAGAGATTAATCTGAGGGCAGAACACCACATCCTTCAGACGGAACGAACCGCGAGTCTTGACATCCCAGACGAAGAACTTGCGAAGAGACTCATAGTTTGTGATAGCCACTTGGTGCATACCCGTGGAGAGGAGATACCCCCACGTTGCTCTTGTGGCGTCGCTCAGCACGACGGCAGAACAATCTGTGAACTTGTGCCATTCACGCTGCCAATTAATCTTCAAGGAAGAAGGACAGATGACGAGGCACGGGAATGCGTTGGCAGCATTCACGACGCCGATGCTCTGAAGCGTTTTTCCGAGTCCCGGCTCATCGCCGATGATTATTCTCTGATGCTTCAGACCGAAGTCAATTCCATCCTTCTGATAAGGATAAGGCTGCACGTTCAGATTGTAGTCGTATTTTCTCTTCATTTGAATCTTTCAATTTCTTCGATGAGGTCAAATCGGTCAATGCCGTGAATGTATTTGTTCAACACCAAGTCCACGCACTGAGCGAAGAAGTCCTCGAAGTCGTGTTGTTCCATGGCGGAGAAAGAAATGCTGAGGTATTCGATTTCGGTTTCTCCGTGTTCGTTTTGGAAGGCGGTGAAATAGCCGAGGTCACGTTTGAATTTTCGGAGCATGTCCGCCTCATTGTGAATTCCCCATTTCTCCACGAGATTGAAGGGAAGATTGTCGTAGGTGAGACGCACCAGGGCGAAGAACTTTTTGTGGAAGGCGAGGTTTCGAGGCTTCGTTATCTTGCACTTCACGACCGAGCCGGTTTTCAGTCTCTTCTTGTTGTCGTGGTCGCTATCGTAGAGCGGCACGAGTCCGTGAGGCGTCACTTGGCAGAAGATGTCCATGGTCAGAGTTCGTTGAGTGCATTCACTCGGTTCATCCATCCTTTGAGGAACTTCTTTTGAGAAGGTTTGCTGAGCGCAAGTGCGTTCAGATATTTCTTTCTCGCCACTTCAATTTTTTTGAAGAGCGCATCACCGGCATTATTGATTGCCTCAAGCGTCACCATTCCGACGATTCCATCAGTTTTTACTCCGAGCAGTCTCTGAATTCGCTTTGCTACGTTTGAAGTTCCCGAATGCCACGCCCAATCCACGCAGGCATTCGCCACCTTTTGGGAGGTTATTTGGTCGGCGAAGAACTTGTCCCAGAAGAGAGAGAGGAAAATGTGTCGCCATTCAGAATCAGTCATGTTTTTCAAATCCTGCACGGTTTTGTTCGCGCCGAAAACAGAGCGGAAAGTGGCGAGCGTCACACCTTTGTTGGTTGCACCGCCGCGGTCGCCCGGAATGCAGGCGAAGCCACCCTCCCAGCGAAGAATGAACGGAATGAGAATATTTGCGTTTGCCATATCTAAAAGTTAAAGAGTCAAAGAGTCTATTAATTGTTTTTCTGTTTTTAAATTTTAGAGTTAAGAGGGACGGTGACAGGAGTCGAACCTGCTCTTTGGTTGTCCATGTGCTCCGCTACACCACACCGTCTAACAAATCAATCAACTAACATTCAAAATGCTATTCTGTATGGTTTGTTTTTGAGTGACGGACGTCGGCTTTCCACGAAGCGGGAGAACGTTTCCATGTTGAAGATGGGTTGTCCGTCTCGAATGTCGTCGGCGAGGATGGAAGGCATCACCATTGTGCAGAGATATTTGTCTTCCAACATCACATCAAATCGCACGTTGTTATTTGTCATATCTTTGATTTTTTGAATCTTCCACTTGTTTGTCAATGAGCATGTTTTTTTCAGCGCGTTCAAGTTTCCGCTTGATTTCGTCTTCCACTTTGTCTTCACCGAAGAAGATGCTGAGTTGTTTCATCATGATGCAGACGTCGGCGATTTCCGTAATGACATCGCTGTTGCTGCAGCGTTTATCCACCAATGCTTTGGTGAGTTCAGCCATTTCTTCAACGGCTTTCAGTTCCTGCTCTTCGATTCCGTGCAAGTTGAGTAACTTCTTGCAGGTTCCAATCATTTGAAAAACTGTCATGATTTGTTTGATGAATTTCATTGTTTCAAAATTGAGGGGTCAGACACCACATTTGGAAGGCGAGTTCTTCGTATTTTTCACGTCCTCTGCGGTAGGTGTCGTCCCCGCGTTCGATGTACTTTTTGAAAATCTTGTTGTTCTTTTTTGAGATGGCGTAGATGAAGTCCCGGTCAGAGTGTGCGATGTCCATGTACCATGCGCGGCTTCTGTCCCAATCGAAGAAATCAACAGCCTCTTCGAACTCTTTCTGCGATGAGGCGAATGTCGTTTTTAGGTCACCACCGATGAAGTATTCCGGAAACCACCAATCCCACTTGCAGCGCGTGTCAAGATGGAAGTCGTATCCGCAGTAGCAGAAGTTCTGCCGTTTGTTCACCATCGTCCGTTGCGTGTCAGATTTCAGAAGAACTCGGTAGAGGAACGTGTCTCGCTTCGCTTCGCGTCGCAGCGCGTCACGCATCTCCAAGCCATGAGCGAACTCATCGGCACTGTATTGTTCGTCGTCCACCCGAAGACGATAGAAGTCCACGCGACTCTCCTCCGTGATGAGCGCATCCACGAGCGAGCCGAAGCGAAATGCAGCCTCTTTGTTGCCGAACTGCATCCGAGGGTGCAGCGCGTTCTTAAGTTCCGTGAGGTCAGAATTACTCACCTCGGAGCGATTGTAGTAAGATTCGCGGGGCATGGCAGATGATTTCAAAGGTTC
>JBJEAG010000334.1:0-3507 GCA_051868855.1 Alloprevotella sp.
CAGCACTCACCATGCGGTTAATAACATTCGTCAAACTTTTACCGGACAGCAATAACACAAAAAATGAGAACCTTGGCATTTCCACGATAAGAAAAAGGAACTTGAAAAATGGAACAACGTGGAAAGTGCGGCAAGGTTCTCGGAGGGGTGTCGTTCAGCCCCAATGCGTTTTTTCACTCTTGTGTCTGTAACGTATTATATATAGTATTGTCTGATTATGTAGTCAGGTTATATCGTATTGTCTGATTAAGATTTTGTCTTGTCCGGTAAAGTTCTCTCAGAGCAGTTCGAAGCGTTCTTTGAGTTTGCTGAAGTAGCGTCGCGAGACCGTCAGTTCGAGTTTGTCGAAGGGCGGGCAGAGTCGGCAGCGCTGCGTGGAGTTTTCGATGGCGGCGAGATAGTTGATGTTGATGATGCTTGTGTTGCTGATTCTGATGAGAGCGGGATGGAGGGCGAGCAGGTTGTCAGCGTTGATGCCCTTTTTGAGTTGGTGCACCGTTTGGTCGGTGAGGGTCAGTTGCCAAGAGCGCGTGTCGGCGTTGTAGGCGAAGAGGAGAATCTGTTCCATGCGCAGAAGGAGCAGTTCGGTCACCGATTGCAGGGCGAGTTTTCGCGGCATTTCGTCGCCGACGGCGTGGAGCAGGCACGGCGTTTCGTGGCAGTCGCTGATGATGCGGTTCATGACGGTCTGCAGTTCCTCGTCCTTGTAGGGTTTCAGCAGGAAGTCGTAGGCGGCGCGGCGGATGGCGTCCAGCATGTAGTGCGAGAAGGCAGTGTAGAACACCGTTTTGAACGTGAAGTTCAGTCTCGGGCGAATCGCGTCGAGAAACTCCGGTCCGGTGCGTCCGGGCACTTCCACGTCAAGGAAGAGAATGTCGGGCTGGAGGTCGAGCAGGGGCAGGGTGGCTTCCGCGTAGGTGCTGAAGGTGTGGACTTCGCCCACCTCTTCGAAGCGTTTGAGGTCGTTGGCGAGCGTCTCCCGGGCGGTGGGTTCGTCATCGACGATGAAAACAATGAGTCCTTTTCTTTTTTCCATTTTTCTGAGTTTGTTCTGAGGGCAAAAGTAGTATGTTTTTCTTGAATCGTCTGTCGCTAAAATTTCACGTTTGGGCATGGATTACCAAACGGCGGGCGCAAGCGGTCGGAATTTGGGGTTAAATGACAATAAATTTTAATTTTCAGACACATTGAACCAAGTTTTTGCCTCGCTCCGTTTGGTTCTGTTCACAAAAGTTGCCTAACTTCGCGGTCGATTACGCAAAAAACATAGAACGTATGAGAACTGATATGTTGTTGAATCTGCTGACACACTCTTCTTTCACTCGGCGTCTTTCTCGTTTGTTTCCTCTTCTTCTGCTCCTTTCTCTGCTCGCTTCCTGCGGTCGGGAGAACAGGGTAGATATGGAGCACGAGTTTGAGAAGACGTTGGGAAACTCCGTCGATCTCATCTACACCCAGCCCGAGCGCGCCGACTCCCAACTGAGTGCTTTGCAACAGACTTTGACGGACAGTTCGTTTTGGTATCGCGTGGAGGTCTTCCGCGGCACCTCTTTGCTGAGGCGGGCTGACACGCTTGGCGCTTGGAGGAAATATCAGACGGTGGCGGCGTGGTGCGCGAAGAATCCGCGCTACAACGTGACGGCAGGCGTTCTCCACAATCATCTCGGTGTCTATCATCTGCTGGGCGGGCGCGTCGATTCCGCTCGACAGGAGTTCGAGCGCGCCTTTGAACTGCTGGACCGCGAACCCAAGCAGTCCCCTTTGATTGCCACCTCCCTCAATCTCTCCGACCTCTGCTTGCAGGCAGGCGACCTGCCGCTCGCGGCGCGCCACCTGCGCTATGCCCTCTTCCTCTGCGATTCGCTCCACGACACGCGCAACCGCTCCGGCATCCACACCGGACTCGCGCAAATCTACATGGAACTCCAGAACTTCGAAGAGGCGCACCGCTATTTCGACAAAGCCCGAGAAGAAGTGAAGGGAGAGGACATCTACGCTCGCTTCTACTATCTCACGGCTCTGGGCAACTGCCTCTATTTTGAACATCGCTATCCCGAGTCCGCCTCCTGCTTCCAACAAGCCTATAAACTGGCGGAGGAGATGAACAGCGATTTGGACCGCTTCTCCTGTCTGACGAACCTCGGCGAACTTCACCTCATGATGAACGACCTGAAGGAAGCCCGCCGCTACTTGCATCTGAGTGACAGTCTGGAGAAGGTGATGCCGAAACTGAAAAACGATTCGCGCTTCTACATGAACAGTCTCATCGCGGACCTCGCCCTTCTGGAGCGCGGCGACACCTCTCTCGCTACTGCCATCAACCTCGACAGTCTGCCCGACCGCGTCAGTTCCTTGCGCTACAAAATGCTGCACTATCAGCGCTTGGAGAAATATGCCGCCGACCACGGGTTCTGGCGCAACGCCTGGCTCTTCAAAACGAAGGCGACCACGTTCTCCGACTCGCTCCGCTCCTACTCCGCCCACAGCAGCGTGGCAGAAATGACGATGCGCTATCAGCGCGACACGACGCTCCTGCATCAGCGCCTCATGTTGGCGGACTATGAAGCACGCAATGTCCGGCAGCGCAACATCATTCTCTTCTCGCTTCTCGCCATCATTGTTTTTGCGCTGTCGGCGACGTTGGCGTGGTTCGTCTATCGCCGTCGCGTCAGCGAACGTTTCAAGACGCAGATGGAGCAAATCAACGAATTGAGAATGAATCTCGTCAGGAATCGCGTCTCGCCGCACTATGTCTTCAACGCCTTGGGCACGTTCCTGCCGAAGGTGAAGAGTTTCCCGGAGATTGACGTACCGATGGAACTGCTGCTCGATGTCTTGCGCGGGCATTTGCTTGCCTCGGAGCAGACGGCGGTGAAGTTGGACGACGAACTGGACTTGGTGAAGAAGTTCCTCGCGCTCTATGACCTTTCCCACGCTGCCCATCCGACGGTCACGTGGCACGTTGATGAGCAGTTGCTTGGTGCTGAGGTCATGATTCCCGGCATGTCGATTCAGATTCCCGTGGAGAATGCTTTGAAGCACGCCTTCCCGACGCCGTCGCCGGAGAACCGGATTGAGGTGGAGGTGACGAAGGACGGAGAAATGCTTCGTCTGCGCATCTCTGACAACGGGCAGGGCTTTGACCCGGGACGCAGCATTCAGAGCGTCTATGACACGGGAATGGGACTGAAACTCTTGCACCGCACGTTCGGCATCCTGAACCAATATAACTCGCAACAGGCGACACTGACCATCGAGAACCTGCGGTCGCCGCTCCACGGCACCGTGGTCACCATCTGCGTCCCGCTCCACTATAACTACGAACGTACGTTGGCGAGCGGGGGGGGTAGAATGAGGTGAGAAGTTTTGGGGTCAAAAGGGTCAAAGGGGTCAAAAGGGTCAAAGGGGTCAAAAGGGTCGGCGCGGAGGTCAGATGTTTGAGGGGTTGAGGTTGTTTAAGGTCGTTTGAGTGGTTGATTCGGTCACCGACTCTTTGACCTTTTTGAC
>JBJEAG010000334.1:3607-6303 GCA_051868855.1 Alloprevotella sp.
TGTTTAAGGTCGTTTGAGTGGTTGATTCGGTCACCGACTCTTTGACCTTTTTGACCCCTTTGACCTTTTTGACTCAAAAGTCGGTCACCGACTCTTTGACCTCTTTGACCTTTTTGACCTCCTCCTTCCCTCCGCCTTTTTCTCCCAATAAATGGGGAGAGTGTTGTTTCTGTCTTCGCCGTAACTTTGCAGCGCTTTTCGACCGCAACTGAGGTCGGGAGGCGCGTTCCTTTTTTATGCGCAAGAAAAGTTGCGCTCACTCCTTATTTATATATATGCCATTTCTCCTCCCTCTCCTCTCCGTTTTCGTGGCGTCAGCGCCGGCAGACACCGCCAGTTTCGACATTGAAGAAGCCGTGGTGGTTGCTTCGCCCAAGGAAACGCGGGCACTGCGCCGTCAGCCCCTCAGCGTTTCTCTCTTCGACGCCCGTTCTCTCGAACTGAGAGGAGTGAATGCCGCCAAAGACCTCTCGAGTCTCGCACCGAACCTCTATATGCCCGACTACGGCAGCCGCCTGACTTCGGCAGTCTATATCCGCGGCATCGGGTCCCGCATCAACACCCCCGCCGTCGGAATGTATGTCGATAACGTCCCCTACAGCGACAAGACCGGCTACGACTTTCATTTCGCCGACGTTGATCGTGTCGATGTCTTGCGCGGTCCGCAGGGCACGCTCTACGGTCGCGGAGCCATGGGCGGCGTGATTCGCATTTTCACCGCCAATCCTCTGCACCATTCCGGCACCGACGTCGAAGCGGGCTTCACCACCCGCACCGGAGGGCGGCGCGTGGCATTCACGACCTATCTTCATCCTCGCGACAAGATGGGGCTCAGTGTCGGAGGTTTCTATGAAGGCGCGGAAGGCTTCTTCACCAACCGCACCACGGGAAAGAAACAGGACGGCGAGAACTCCGCGGGCGGCAAACTCCGCTGGGTCTGGCAGCCCACCGACGTGGTCAAAATCGACTGGACGACCTCCTATCAATACACTGACGAAGGGGCAAACCCCTACTCTCTCATCGAAGACCTCAACGAAACCAACCCTGCCGGCGAGGCTCTCCCCTTGGGCATTCATCAGAACCGCCCGAGCACCTATCGCCGACACCTGCTCAATTCCGGGCTGGGCGTGGAGCACACGTTCGACGACTTCGTGCTCACCTCCACCACGGCATGGCAAATGATTGACGACCGTCTTTTCATGGACCAGGATTTCACGGCGCAGGACATCTTCACCTTGGAGCAGAAGCAGAAAATGCACAATCTCTCCGAAGAAATTGCCCTGCGAAGCCGTGACCCTCTGAGCCGCTGCAAATGGACCGCGGGCGCATTCCTTCTTTATCAGCGTCTCGACACGAGCTGTCCCGTGACTTTCCGGTCCGACGGCGTCAACTATCTGAACCGCATGTTTGCCAGCGTCTTGCCCTCCAGTCCTTCCATGACGCTGGCGCTGCAAGACCCTTCCCTGCCCTTCGTTGCCGACCTCTTCACTCCCTCCTTCAACGCCGCTTTCTTCGGACAATCGACGGTCAGCGACTTCCCGTTCCGGAACGTGGACTTGACCGTCGGCGTACGTGTGGACTATGACCACCGTCAACTCGACTTGGCGTCGGGCACCGCCGCTGCCGTCCCCTATCATTTCTCCATGTCGATGGGTCCGCAGATGTCGTTTGCCGAAGACCTTCAGGCAGAGCCGACGGTGAACGGAAAGGTGAAGCGCTCCACGTGGCAGGTGCTTCCCAAGGCGAGCCTCAGCTACCGTCTGCCGGACGCTCTCGGTAACGTCTATTTCACCGTCTCCAAAGGCTGCCGCGCGGGAGGTTTCAACATCCAGGCTTATTCCGACCTCGCGCAGTCCGCGCTTCAGAAGAGCATGATGGAGGGCGTGAAGGCGTTCAGCACGGAGCAAATCATGGCGCTGCCGATGCCGGAGGAAGCCAAACAGCGCATTCTCGCCATGATGAACGGAGAGTTGGACAAGAACATTCCCGCCGACCCGCAGGTTGCTGCTTTATACTATAAACCGGAATACACTTGGAGTTATGAGTGGGGCGCACATCTCTCGCTGCTGAAGAACACGCTTTGGCTTGACCTCGCCGCCTTCTACATGAAGACCCGCGACCAGCAGTTGGCGCAGTTTGCGGGCAGCCAGTTCGGGCGCACCGTGGTCAATGCCGGACGGTCTGCCAGCTGCGGCGGAGAAGTCGGCATCCGCGCCTCGCTCTTGAACGACCGACTCCACCTCAATGCCAACTACGGCTACACCAACGCCCGTTTCAGAAGCTACGCCGTGGAAAGCGCCGCTCACGGCAGCGACAGCCCCTCGGTCATCAGTTTCCGAGGCAAGCGCGTGCCTTTCGTGCCGCTCCACACGATGAGTCTCTCCGCCGACTTCCGTCAGCCTCTCGCCTCCTCTTCGGAGCGCAAGAGTTTCGTGAAAGCCCTTGCCGGCGGCGTGGACGTGAAAGGCGACGGCGACGTGAAGTGGGACGAGATGAACACCTACGGTCGCTCCTTCCGCGCCATCCTCGGCGTGCGCCTCAGCGTCGAACTGGCGGGCAACGTCACCCTCTCCGCTTGGGGACGCAATCTGACGGGCGAGCACTACTCCACCTTCGAGTTCCAGAACATGAACCACCGCTTCGCCCAGAGCAACGAGCCCCGTCACTTCGGTTTCGACGTGAAATGGCATTTCTGA
>JBJEAG010000335.1:0-6213 GCA_051868855.1 Alloprevotella sp.
TTTCAGCACTCACCATCCGGATGAAACAACTTTTACCGGACAGCAATAATAAAAAAATGAACAGCAAAACATGGCAGTCATGCTTTGCTGTTCATTTTTTGCTTGCGGAGCTCGAAGCGCAATCAATGTTATTTTCCGGTTTCCAAATATTCCAGCGCACGCTTCAGGATGTCGTTGCGACGGTTCACGAGGCGGAAATACTCGTTGCGGTCCCAAATGTCGTAGGCAATGAGTTCCTTGAGCGAGATTTCGAGTTGTTCGATGGTTTTCTTGCGTTCCTCGTCGTCCTTGGGCGTCACCTTTTTCTTCTCGGCGGCAGCAAAAATCGCGTCGATGAGTTCGGCGGGCACGCTGTAGTCCTTGATGTAGGAATCGAACTTCTTGTGCTTCGACTGAATCTTCTGACGGTTGGCATCGACAAACTTCAAGACTTGCTCGTTGATGAGGTTGTGACGGCGGAGCTGACGATAGAATGGAGTGATGAGCGTGGTGTCCAGAGGCACGAAGATGTCGGGCATGATGCCTCCGCCGCCATAGACGGTGCGCCCTTTGACGAGCGTCTTATAAACCTTCGTGGAGTCGAGACGAATGCTGTCGAGGCAGGTCAGTTCTCCGTGTTCGTAGCGCGTATCGAGGTCTTTGTCGTAACTCTTCTTGTCCCCTTTCTTATAAGGCTTCTGCACGCAGCGCCCCGAGGGAGTGTAGTAGTGGGAAACGGTCAGACGAATCATGGAGCCGTCGGGCAGGTCCACGGGTCTTTGGACGAGACCTTTTCCGAAGGTGCGGCGTCCGATGATGACGCCTCGGTCGTGGTCTTGGATGGCTCCGCTGACGATTTCTGCGGCGGAAGCAGTCGTTTCATCGACGAGCACGACGACGCGTCCTTCTTTCTGCATGAGTCCGCCGGACGTGGCTTTCAGTTCTTGGCGCGGGGCGGTGCGTCCCTCGGCATAGACAACCATGGAGCCTTGCGGCAGGAACTCCGTGGCGACGTCCTGTGCGGCAGACATGAGTCCTCCGCCGTTGGCAGTGAGGTCGAGGATGAGGTCTTTCATGCCTTGTTTGCGGAGTTCCTTTATCTTGTCGTGCACCTCCACGCCGCTGGTGGCGCCGAAGCTTTCGAGACGGATGTAGCCCGTGGTGGCGTTGAGCATGTAGCCCGCGTCGAGCGTGTTGAGGGGAATCTTGTCGCGGATGACGTCGAAGAAGAGGGGTTCATCGACGCCCCTTCTGACGATTTGGAGACGCGCTTTCGTGCCTTTCGGTCCGCGGAGGATGGACATGATGGTGTCGCGGTCCATTTTCACTCCGGCAATGGTTCGGTCGTTGCAAGAGATGATGCGGTCGCCCGCCAGAACACCGGCTTTCTGGCACGGACCCTTCCCGATGACTTGGAGCACGAGCAGGGTGTCTTCGACCATGTTGAAGCTGACGCCGATGCCTTCGAAGTTGCCCGTGAGCGGTTCGTTGAGTTTCTTCGTGTCGGAGGCGTTGGTGTAGGAAGAGTGCGGGTCGAGTTTGGAGAGTATGCCGTTGATGGCGTCTTCAACGAGTTTCTGCTGATCCACGCTATCGACGTAGAGACAGGTGATGGCGACTTGTGCCATTTGCAGTTTCTTGACTTGCTCGAAGTCAAGGTCGCCGTAGGGATTCACTTGCTCTCTCATTCGGTTGTCTTGCGGAGAGTTGGTGTAGGGTTGCGCGAAGAGGGCAACGGGGAGGAGCAGGAGGAAAAGGAGGAGTTTTGATTTCATGAGGATGGGGAGATTGACGTTATTTCTTCTTCGGCAGGAAGTCGGAGACGTCTTTTCCGAAGGCGAGGAGTTCTCTGACGACGCTGGAAGAGATGTCGGCATAGTGGGCATCGGTGAAGAGCAGGACGGTCTCGACGCCGGAGAGGCGGCGGTTCATGGAGGCAATGTCGCGCTCATATTCAAAGTCCTTGACGGAACGCAGACCGCGCACGATGAACTGTGCTCCTTCGCGGCGGACGAGGTCGATGGTGAGGTCGTTGTAGCCCACGACTTTCACGCGCGGTTCGTTCTCGTAGAGGTCGCTGATGAACTTCACCCTCTCCGAGGGGCGGAAGAAGGAGCGTTTGTTTTCGTTGAGTCCCACGCCGATGACGATGCGGTCAAACATGGGCAGGGCACGTTCCACAAGGTTGGCATGTCCGACCGTGAAAGGGTCGAAGGAGCCGGGGAAGATGGCTGTTTTCACTATTATATAATAAGGTATAAAGGAAAGGAACGAGACGTTCTGTGTTTAGAAAGGAGCGAAGCGGACTGTTTATAAGGAAGGAGCGAGGCGTTCTGCGACTCATTCGTCTTCTTCGGTCAGGTCTTCTTCGACGACGAGGTTGTCGATGATGAAGCCTTGGCGCTCCATGGTGTTCTTGCCCATGTAGTATTCCAACAGACTGCCGACGTTGTCGCTTTTGTGGAGCGAGACGGGTTCGAGTCGCATGTCGGGTCCGATGAAGTTCTTGAACTCGTCGGGCGAGATTTCTCCGAGACCTTTGAATCGTGTGATTTCGGGGTCGGGCGAGAGTTTCTCGATGGCGGCGAGGCGTTCCTCTTCGGAGTAGCAGTAGATGGTTTCAAACTCTGAGCGGTCCGAGTTGCGCGTCTTTTTGAGGATGGCTTCGCCGGCGGCGTTCTCCGCGGCAGGTGCGGCGGTTTTGGCAGCGCGGATTTTCTTCTTTTTGTTGCGGACGCGGAAGAGGGGCGTCTGGAGAATATAGACGTGTCCCTTCTTGATGAGGTCGGGGAAGAACTGGAGGAAGAACGTAATCATCAGCAGGCGGATGTGCATGCCATCCACGTCGGCGTCGGTGGCGACGATGACCTTGTTGTAGCGCAGTCCGTCGAGTCCGTCCTCAATGTTCAGCGCAGCCTGGAGGAGGTTGAACTCTTCGTTCTCATAGACCACCTTCTTCGTCAGTCCGAAGCTGTTGAGGGGTTTTCCGCGCAGGGAGAAGACCGCCTGGGTGTTCACGTCGCGGCTTTTCGTGATGGAGCCGCTGGCGGAGTCGCCCTCGGTGATGAAGATGGAGGAGTCGAAGCGTTTGTCGGGCGTTTCGTCCTCGTCTTTTTTCTTCGCCTTGGGTGCGGGGTCGTTGAGGTGAATGCGGCAATCGCGAAGTTTTCGGTTGTGAAGATTGGCTTTCTTGGCTCTCTCTCGGGCGAGTTTGGTCACACCGGCGATGGCTTTGCGTTCCTTCTCGCTTTCTTCGATTTTTTGTTTGATGACTTCCGCGATGTCGGGGTTACGGTGGAGGAAGTTATCGACGTTTTCCTTGACGAAGTCTCCGACGAACTTGTTCACGCTGACTCCCGAGAGGGGGAAGGGCTTGCCCTCCATGTCCTTGTCGGGCGCCATGGTGAGCGAGCCGAGTTTGATTTTCGTCTGACTTTCGAAGAGGGGTTCGATGACTCTGATGGCGACGGCGGCAACGAGTCCGTTGCGCACGTCCTGCACGTCGTAGTTTTTCCCGAAGAACTCCTTGATGGTGCGGGCGATGTGCTCTTTGAAGGCACTTTGGTGCGTACCGCCCTGTGTCGTGTGCTGACCGTTCACGAAGGAGTAGTATTCCTCGCCGTATTGGGAAGTGTGGGTGAAGGCAATGTCGATGTGGTCTCCGCTGAGGTGGATGATGGGATAGAGTCCGGGCGCGGTCATGTTGTCGTTGAGCAGGTCCTCGAGACCGTTGCGGCTGAGGATGCGCCGCCCGTTGTAGAAGATGGCGAGCCCGGTGTTGAGGTAGGTGTAGTTGCGGAGCATGTTCTCGACGAACTCGCCGTGGAATTTGTAGTTATGGAAGAGTTCGGGGTCAGGTTCGAAGAAGATGTAGGTTCCGTCTTCCTCCTGCGTGTCTCCTTCTTCGTCGCTGACGAGCACGCCTTTCTCGAAGATGGCTTCGTGCATCTTGCCCTGTCGGCAGCTTCGTGCGATGAACTTGGCGGAGAGTGCGTTGACGGCTTTGAGACCGACGCCGTTCATGCCGACGGAGGCGGTGAAGACGGCGGTGTCATATTTACCGCCGGTGTTGAGTTTGGAGACGGCTTCGACGAGTTTACCGAGGGGTATGCCTCGACCGTAGTCACGGATTTCGGCGCTGAGGTCTTCGTGGATATTGACCTCGATGCGTTTTCCGAAGCCTTCGTTGAACTCGTCGATGCTGTTGTCGATGCTTTCCTTCAGCAGGACGTAGATGCCGTCTTCGGCGTGCGAGCCGTCACCCAAGCGTCCGATGTACATGCCGGGACGGGTGCGGATGTGTTCCGTGTCTTCCAAGTGACGAATCTTTGACTCGTCATACACGACCGTTTTCTGTTCTTCTTCCATTATATATAAAGCGGCTTCGCCGCGTTTAAAGTTTCAATCAATCTTGCTAACGAAGCAGCGGCGGCGTTTGTGTTGTTCCGTTTTGAAGTATTGCCACTGGTTCTGCACTTTGTCGTTCAGTTCCAGTTCCGGATTACTTTCCGCATATTCAAATCCCAGTTTCTGATAGACCGGGATGAGGTCCGTGAAGAGCAGTGCATTGACCCCTTTGCCTTGGTAGTCCGGGCGCACGCCGACAAGCAGGAGGTCGAGCATTTTCGGGCGTTTCCACATCAAGGCGCGCAGCAAGTGGAACCAGCCGAAGGGGAACAGTTTGCCGTGGGCTTTCTGCAGCGCCTCCGAGAGCGAAGCCATGGAGACGCCCACTGCCACGATTTCGTTCGCTTCGTTCTCCACCACCGTCACCATCCTCAGGTCGAGCACCTGCAGATAAGTGTTCACGTATTGGTCAATCTGCTTCTCGCTCATGCGGGAGAAATTGAAGAGAGGCGCGTAGGCATCGTTGATGAGTTCGAAGATACGGTGCGCCGCGCCGGTCTTGACCACCTCTTTGCGCGATTTGAACTTCCGCACGTGGAGGTTATATTTCTTCGCGATGATTTCGGAGATGCGACGATGTTTCTCGGGAATGGCGTCGGGAATGTAAATCTTCATTTCCACCCAGTCCGCACTTTTCTCGAAGCCCAGAGCTTCGATGTGTTTCGGATAGTAGGGGTAGTTATAGATGGTCGCCATCGTGGAGAGTTGGTCGAAGCCTTCGATGAGCATTCCCTCGGCATCCATGTCGGTGAAGCCGAGCGGACCCTCAATGTCCGTCATTCCCTTGGAGCGACCGTAGGCTTTGACCGCCTCGATGAGCGCACGGCTCACCTCCGGGTCGTCGATGAAGTCAATCCATCCGAAGCGCACGGTGCGTTTCTTCCACTGTTCGTTGGCGCGGTGGTTGATGATGGCAGCCACGCGTCCCACGATTTTACCGTCTCGCAGCGCGAGATAGTATTCCGCTTCGCAGAATTCAAACGCGGCGTTTTTCTTCGGGGAGAAAGTGTCCAGCATGTCCTCGTAGAGGTCGGGCACGGAGTAGGGACAGTCTTTATAGAACTCGTAGTTGAAACGGATGAATTTCTTCAGTTCTGCTTTGTTGCAGACTTTTTTGATGATAACAGACATGAGAGTGTCAGAACGTGTTTTGGAACGACATGGAGCGCGCGCCGGAGTGGTGCGGCTCGGTGGCGACGGGCAAGAAGAGGAAATGCGCGTCTTTGCGCTGCGAAGTTACAAAAAATCAATAAAAAGCCGAAACAACGCGGGCAATGCTCGTGCGGCGAACGGCACACGGGAAAGGAGCGAATGCCTCGCGGGAAGTTAGGGAGAGCTCTGCGAAGAAGTCTGCGGACACTTGACAGGTGACAAAAGTGCTGCGGCGCGTTGTCTCCGAATGAACGTTTGGTGCGCACCAATCGCGGAGGAGAAACCCGTATTTTGAGGTCTGGAAGTAAGCAAAAATGGGAAATATCGCGGTTTTGTAAACAAAAATCACAGATTTGTGGAAAAAGGTTTGGAGATTTGAAAAGTGAGGCTTACATTTGCAGCGTCTTAACCAAGAATGAAAGAGCAATCGCAACATACAATCTCATTCCGTTTCTAATTTCTCATTCAAATTCCAATCGCGATTGCATTTCAAGAATAAAAGGTAATAGTGTTTTTTAGGTAAATGACTATGTGAGCTATATTCGCTGCGAAGCGCGTATAGCTTTTCTTTTTGCGTGCAAACGAAACGGGCGCGAGACTCTTCCAGGCTATTTTGCCAAGGTTTTGCAAGGGTTTTGCAAGGGTTTTGCAAGGGTTTTGCAGGGGTTTTGCAGG
>JBJEAG010000336.1:0-6209 GCA_051868855.1 Alloprevotella sp.
ACAAACATCAACGTATTCAATTCATTAAGACCGTTTACCGGACAGCAATATTTTAATATGCTCGTCATGATTTGCCAAAACGAAGGAGCCGAATGCAATGAATCGCGTCCCTATCTGCAGACCGTCACCTCTACTCCATATATATAATGGTGAGGTTGACGATTGCGTGTAGAGACGCGATTCATCATGTGCGCCCGGCGTTCGTGACAGAGCGGCGGCGTGTCAGAGGAAGAAATAGAGGGCGGCGAAGGCGAGGAACATCAGCGTGAACGCCACGATGGGAATGATGTAGTCCCAACGACCAAAGCCGTGACGATAGCGGAGGCGGCGGTTGTCACCTTGCGAGATGTTGGGCTTGGATTCGCGGGAAGAATGATGTGCGTGATGATTGTGACTCTCGGCACTGCCGGAGGAAGAAGAGGAACGGATGCCTGAGGGCGCGGGGTTTTCGATAATGCTCATGAACGATGGTAGTTTTTTGAATGGGAAATTGAGTGGTTGCTCCGAGGAGTTGAATATGTTCCTCAAAACGCCGGAGGCTTTCTCCGGAACGTTGCTGGCAGTTTCCAAGACGCCGGCTTTTCTCTCCGAAAAGGAAGTTACGGCTGCAAAACTTCTACAAAATTTTCATCCGACCAAATTTTCGCGTTCCAATTTCTAATATTTTCTAATATTTCCCCGCAAAACCTACCTTCCAACAGCAATTTTGTGCGTTTTGTGGCAATAAATTGCCGATTCAGGACATTTCGCACTCCATCGTGGTTTTCCGCGGGCGGAATCCGTGACGCTCATAGAAACTTCGGGCTCGGGGGTTGCAATCCCAAACGTTCAGCGTCAGGTCGTCGCAATGTTTGTTGTGCGCCACCACCTTGACCGCCTCAAGCAACTGTCCGCCAATGCCGCAGTCTTGGAAGCGTTCATCGACACAAAGGTCGTCAAGATAGAGCGTGCGACGCGGAAGAAGCACATGACTCTCCGCAGTTTCTTGGACAGAACAGAGCGCATAACCCATTACGCCCATGAGTTCGACTTCGGCGACGAGTGCCACCTGTCGCTCGTCGGTCAGCAGTGTCTGTAATTCTGCGGTATTGTATTTCGTACCCACGCGAAAGAGGTCGGGACGTCCGTCGTGGTGAGTTTGACTGATTTGGCGCAACAGGCGAAGCAGGGCGGGAATGTCGGCGTCAACGGCGCGGCGAATGATGAGAGCGAGAGAGTCATCCATGATTTGAAAATATGAAAGCAGTGATAGATTTGACGTAAAACAGTTGCAAAAATAGGGTGCTGCGCGGAAAACGGAACATGCGACAGCGAGTTTTTTATGTTATTGGGCAGGAAAAAGGCGCGATTTGAGGAAGAGTAGGAGATTTTGTATGAAGAAAATGTGAATGGCGCGGGAAAAAGTCCTACATTTGTTGCGGTTTCTTCGCGAATGACGGTTTACCGTCTTTGAAAAATCATTTGTTTCGCCCTTGCGGAACACTCCGAAAAACATCAACCTGAACCTTAAATCTAATCCCATGGCTATTGAAAAAACACTCGTCCTGCTGAAACCTTGCACGCTGCAACGCGGGCTGGTTGGCGAAATTCTCGGAATCTTCGAGCGCAAAGGACTCCATCTCTGCGGACTGAAGATGATGCAACTCACCGACGAACTTCTCAGCGAGCACTATGCTCACCTCAGCGAGAAGCCCTTCTTCCAACGAGTCAAAGACTCCATGATGACCGCTCCCGTCATTGCAGTGTGTCTTGCCGGCGTGGACGCCATTGCTGCCGTCAGAGCACTCGCCGGTCCGACCAACGGACGTAACGCTGCTCCCGGAACCATTCGCGGTTCCTATTGCATGAGTTTCCAAGAAAACATCGTTCATGCTTCCGACGGACCGGAAACGGCTGCCGTTGAATTGAAGCGCTTCTTCAAACCTGAAGAAATCTTCGACTGGAAACAGTGCACTTTCGACTATCTCTATGCCAACGACGAGTTCTGACGTGCCTGCCCGCCTGCCGTGAGGCAGACAACACGAAAGAAGAAACCAGAATGTAAAGGGTTGCGCCCCGCAGTTGTGCAGGCGCAGCCCTCTTTCTTTGTCTCTCTCCGCGCCGCGGAATCCCGAAAACGGCGGCAAAGTTTGCCGAACGCCGCGGTTTCCGTAACTTTGCTTCGTCAAAAGTCCGCCTTACGGTGGTTCTATTATATAATATAAGCAGTCCGCCTCCGTTCTTTTTATTATAATAGGTATAAGAGAAAGCGAGATGCGAACGCCCTTCTTTGACCTCTTCGATTCCTCTAAAAAATACAATGAAGAAACTTTTTTCTCTTCCGCCCCTCGTGGTCGGCGCTTTCAACGACATCGACCCCCACAACGCACAAGACAGTTTCTGTGCTTCAGACCCCGCCGAGCGTAAACTCGGTTCCGGCGGAGGCACCGCCTGGCTGCTCGCTTCAGCCCATCGCGCAGAAGCCCCTCACGTTCCATTCGCACAATGGTTGAAGAAGGAGAAGAGAATCCTTCTTCATGCCGGAGGACACAGTCGCCGCCTGCCTGCCTACGCTCCAAGCGGAAAAGTGCTCACGCCGATTCCCGTCTTCCGCTGGGCAAGAGGACAGCGGCTCGGACAAAACCTCCTCGATTTGCAAGTGCCGCTCTACAAGAAGATGCTGCACCTTGCGCCCAAAGGAATGCACACTCTCATCGCAAGCGGTGACGTGCTGCTCCGTTCCACAGACCCCATTCGAGAGATACCGGAAGCGGACGTTGTCTGCTACGGGCTTTGGGGCGACCCCGTGCAGGCGTCCCATCACGGCGTCTTTCTCATGAATCGCCAGCATCCGGCAGAACTGGACTTCATGCTCCAGAAACCCTCGCCCGAACGACAGGCGGAATTGATGCAGACCCACCTCCTGCTCATGGACATCGGCGTTTGGCTCCTCTCTGACCGAGCCGTGGAGCGACTGATGGCGAAGGCTGCTGCACGCTATGCCGAATTGCCCGAAGGCGCAGTGCCTGCCGCACCCTCGCCGGAGGATTTCGAGACCTACGACCTATACTCCGAATTCGGCTGCGGTCTCGGACTGAATCCGTCCTCGCCCGACCCGGCACTGGAAGGTCTGAGCGTCGCTGTGCTTCCGCTGCCCGGCGGTGAGTTCTATCACTTCGGCACGAACCGCGACATGATTGGGTCCTCCATGGCGATTCAAAATCTGGTGAAAGACCAACGCTACATTCTCAGACGAGGAATCAAACCGCAAAGTTCCGTTTTCACGCAAAACTGTATTCTCAAGAATAGTCCCACGGCGCAGAGCCGCAACATTTGGGTGGAAAATGCCTTCGTCGGGGAGGGATGGAATTATTCCTACGACCACATTCTCACGGGCATCCCTCGCAACGACTGGCACGTCAGTCTGACACCGGGCGTCTGCATTGACATGGTGCCTGTCGGCGATGAAGACTTCGCTCTGCGTCCCTACGGTTTCGACGATGCCTTCAAAGGAGTGGCAGACGACGAAGCCACCCTCTATCTCTCTCAACCTCTCTCCGAATGGCTGCGATGCCGAGGAATTGACAAGGAGGAGTTGGGAGTCACGCAAGACTTGCAGTATGCCCGCCTCTTCCCTGTGACCTCCGACATGAAACGTCTTGAAGAACTGCTTCACTGGTTCATCAGCGATTCCCCGAGTGTTGAGACCACTAAACTTTGGCGCAGTTTGCCGCGTCTTTCTGCCGCCGGACTTTCGGAACAGGCAAATCTTCACCGCCTCGTGGCACAACGCCGGGCGATGCAGGCGGAAACCATTCCGATGATTGCCAAAAACTGGCGCCGAAGCGTGTTCTATCAAATCAACCTCAAAGACATGGCGGAACGCTATGCCGAAGAGGGTTGGGCACTGCCGGAACCGTTGCCTGAAGACGCCGCCCTCATGATGCGAATCCGCGATGCCATGTTCCGCGCCGAAGCCTTGCGCCGTGCCGACCCCGAAAGTGCCTTATGCCACGAAGCTGAGGCTTTCGGATTACTGAGAGAAGGACTCACGGAAAATGTCCTGCACAAGAAGTGCGCGCCTCGCTCCACCGTCTTCGCCGACCAAATTGTTTGGGGACGTAGTGCCGTGCGCATCGACCTTGCCGGAGGTTGGACCGACACGCCACCCTATTCGCTCAACTCGGGCGGTAACGTCGTGAACCTTGCCATCGAACTCAACGGGCAACAGCCTTTGCAGGTCTATGTCAAACCCTGCAAAAAACCGCTCATCATCTGCCGTTCCATCGATTTGGGCGCTATGGAGGTCATTGAAACCTACGACCAGTTGCGTGCCTACAACCAAGTGGGCTCGCCCTTCTCCATTCCCAAAGCGGCGCTGACGCTCGCCGGTTTCCTTCCGGGTTTTGCCGAGGAACGCTACGACACTCTCCAAGAGCAACTCGAGGACTTCGGCTGCGGCATGGAAATCACGCTTCTCTCCGCCATCCCCGCGGGCTCCGGACTCGGGACAAGCAGCATCCTTGCTGCCACCGTGTTGGGTGCGTTGAGTGATTTCTGCGGATTGGGATGGGACAAGAGCACAATTTGCAACCGCACCCTCGTTTTGGAACAACTCCTCACGACGGGCGGCGGATGGCAGGACCAATACGGCGGCGTCTTGAGTGGTGTCAAACTTCTTCAGACTTCCACCGGATTTGACCAAAACGCCGTGGCGCGCTGGCTGCCCGACACGCTCTTCACCGCACCGGAGTTCCGTCCCTGCCATTTGCTCTACTACACCGGCTACACCCGTACGGCGAAAAACATCCTCGCAGAAATCGTTCGCGGAATGTTCCTCAACAACACGCGCCACCTGACTCTTCTGGAGAGCATGAAACAGCACGCGCTGAACGCTTTCGAAACACTCCATGGCGGCGACCTTGAGAAACTCGGGCACATTGTGCGAACCACTTGGGAGCAAAACAAAACGCTCGACGCCGGAACGTCCTCGCCCGAAATCGAACACCTCTGCGAGATGATTGACGACTACTGCTACGGCTACAAACTGCCCGGCGCAGGCGGAGGAGGGTTCATGTATATGGTGGCAAAGGACCCGGAAGCCGCCGCACGCATCCGCCAACTGCTCAAGGAGAAACCGCTGACCAAGAACTCGCGCTTCGTCGAGATGTCTGTCTCCCACACGGGACTTCAGGTCAGCCGCTCGTGAGACAATGCCCGCGATGTCGCTATATATATTAATAATGTGTCCCTGCTCGGCAAGAAGAAAAAACATTAGAACTTCAAAACAGCAATCAAAACTCAAATCATGCAATCTCGTTTCTCTCCCGCCAAGACCCTGTTGTGGTGTCTGACTCTCCTTCCCTTCGTTGCCTCGGCACAGGTGTTACGGCAAGCGCAACAGGTGCCGCGTCAGGACGTGCATCCTGTTGAAGTCGCCGTCTTCTGCATCAATGATTTCCATGGTGCCTTTGTCGCCTCTGCAGAGAAGGGCATAGCAGGTGCTGCTGCCGTCTGCGAAACATTGGACTCTCTCAAGCGTGTCTATCCCTGTCACCTCACCGTCTCCGCCGGCGACAACTTTGGCGGAAGTTATTTCTACAAAGTCACGGGCGGACAACTCATGCCGCTCTTCTTCCATGAAGCGGGCATTCGCCTCTCCGCCATTGGTAATCACGAGTTCGACGACGGACAAGACGCGCTGGCGGCAAAATGGGCGGACTCGCCGCTGCGTCCGAAGGATTGGGACATGACCTACGTTTGCGCCAACGTTCGCAACGCCGCCACGGGGACTCTGCCGCCCTTTGCTTCCGCCACGGCACTCACCGAAGTGACTCTGCCCGGCGGGAAGAAGTTCCCCGTTGCCTTCGCGGGACTCCTCACTTCGGCTGCGCCGCATCAGGTCAGTGCGCGAAGAGTGAAAGGTCTCAGTTTCGACGGACGCTATGACGTCGTTCTTGATTCTGTCCTCGCCACTCCTGAAGGAGAAGCACTGAAAGAGGCTCCGCTCCGTCTGCTCCTTGCCCACATCGGCACGGCAGTCAATGCCGAAGGACAACCCGTCTGGGACGACCCCGATGCCGAAGCACTGACCAAACTGCGCCCCGGAGATTGGAACGGTTTCTTCTCTTCCCACACGCATCAGAAGGTGAGAGGACACATCAACAAAAACCGAATGCCCGTGGTGCAGGGGCTCTGGCATGCCGACTACATCAGCGCACTCATCTTTT
>JBJEAG010000337.1:0-6137 GCA_051868855.1 Alloprevotella sp.
TCGCCTTCGGCTCCCTCGTTCGTGCTTTCAGCACTCACCATCCGGATGAAACAACCTTTACCGGACAGCAATAGTATTTAAACGACAACAGAGACAACCGTGCACAACTTTTTTTGTTGTCTTGGTTGTCTCTATTGTCTTGGCTGTCCCTGTTGTCGTCTCTAATCCATAGTAAACCTGCCCTCGGCACGGAGAAGAGAGTCGTTTCACTGCTGAAAGCCTGAACGTCGCCGCCGGGCGAATCACTGGTCTTCGTTCTTGACGTAGCCTTGATATTTCTCGGGGAGACTTTCCATGATGACGCGATAGGCTTCGTCCATCGTGTGTTTGATGTCGTCTTTGCCTTCGCCGACGGGCGGAATGGGGGCGTGGATGACGAGGCGGAGGGGATGCCAATGAACGAAATTGAAGCCTGCCATGCGGGTCAATACGTCGAACGAGCCGTCGATGGTGACGGGCACGACGGGAAGTTGCAAATCGTCTGCCAACTGAAACGCGCCCTTGCGGAAGAGCCCCATGTGACCGGTGAAACTGCGGGAGCCCTCGGGGAAGACGACGAGCGAGGTGCCGCCTTGGAGCGTGGCGCGCGCTTTGTCAATGGTTTCCTTGATGGCTTTGGGACCGGACTTATCGACGAAAATGTGGCGCGCCTTTTCGCAGGCGGCGCCGACGAGCGGCATCTTGCGCAGCGCCTTCTTCATCATCCACTTGAAATTGCGCCCGAGATAGCCGTAAATCAAGAAGATGTCGATGGGACCTTGGTGGTTGGCGACGAAGACGTAGCTCTGATGCGGTTGGAGGTGCTCCCTTCCTTCGACATGAACGGGAAGCAGGAGCGTGCGCAACACCACTTTCGACCAAATGCGTCCGGGATAGTAACCAAAGACATGGGCGTTGATGAAGCCGCCGAGGAAAGTGATGACGGAGGTCAGGACGGTGGCGATGAAGATGATGGGAAGCGCGATGAAGAGTTGATATACCTTATATAATATGTTCATGACTATACCTTATATAATATATACACGACAAATCAAGTTGGAATTTAGCGGGCGAAGCAGACGGGGCGGCCGCGATATTTCTCGTCGGTGATGTGTCCGCGATTGTAGATGGGGAAGCCGTTGCAGAAGGTGCGCTCGACTTTCCAGCGGAAGGTCTGACCCTCGAGGGGGCTCCAGTTGCAAGTGCTTTGAATCTTGTTCGGCGTCAGCGTCCAAGCGACACGCGGACGCACCAGAACGAGGTCCGCCATGTAGCCCTCACGGAGATAGCCTCGGTTTTCGATGGAGAAAAGGTCGGCGGGATGGTGGCACATGAGCGTGACCAGCCGGGCGATGTCAAGGACGCCGGCATCCACCAGCCCGAGCATGGAAAGGAGAGAGAACTGAATGATGGGCATTCCCGAAGCAGCGCCGACACAGCCGCCAACTTTGTCGGCAAGGGTGTGGGGAGCGTGGTCGGTGGCAACGGAGAAGATGCTGCCGTCGGTGAGTCCGCGGCGCAGGGCGTCGCGGTCGGCGGGCGACTTGATGGCGGGATTGACCTTGATGCGGGTGCCGAAGCGGGCGTAGTCTTCGGAAGAGAAGAGGAGATGTCCGACGCAAGCCTCAGCCGTGACGTTCGCGCCGGCGCCGCGGAGCAGTTCGAGTTCGGCAGCGGTGGAAATGTGGGCGACGTGAAGCCGCGCCCCGGTCTGCAGTGCCAGTCGCAGAGCCAGTTCGGTGGAACGGAGACACGCCTCAGCGCTGCGGATTTCGGGATGGTGAACGACGGCGGGGTCGAAACTGTATGCCGCCTTCGCTTTCTTCAGATTCTCGGCGATGATGGCGCTGTCCTCGCAGTGCGCAATGATGGGGAGGCGGCTCTGTTCGAAGACCGTGAGCAGGTCGGTTTCGTCATCGACGAGCATGTTTCCCGTCGAAGAACCCATGAAGAGTTTCACGGCGGCGACTTTTCTCGCATCGAGACGCGAGAGTTCCGAAGCGTTGGAGTGGGTCGCGCCGAAACATATTCCGAAGTTCACGACACTCTTCGACGATGCAATCTTCCACTTCTCGCGGAATGCCTCGGCGGTGGTCGTTTGCGGCACACAGTTCGGCATGTCGAAAACGGTGGTGACGCCGCCGGCGGCAGCGGCTTTGCTTTCGCTGAAGAAGTCGCCCTTGTGGGTCAGACCGGGGTCGCGGAAATGAACGTGGGTGTCGATGATGCCCGGAAGCAGGAAGCATCCGGTGCCGTCAATGACCTTATCGACAGGCGTGCGGAGGTCACATACTTCCCCCTCGGTGATGCGGTCGATGCGGTCGTCGTCAATGAGCAAAGAGCCGAGGAAAGTGCGCCCTTCATTGACGATGGTGACGTTTCTGATTTCTGTTCTGAAATGCATAAGTTGGCGTTAGCGTTAGCCTTGTTTCAAGGTTCAGGTTTCAAGGTTTCAGTTCCACCTTTCTATACCCTTCTCTACTTTCTTTACCCCTCTTTACCCCTCTTTACCCCTCTTTACTTTCTTTACCCCTCTTTACCCTCTTTACCCCTCTTTACCTCTCTTTACCTCTCTACTTTCTCGGTTTGATTTTCCCCGTGAGGGCAGCCCAACGGAGACGGATGACGCCGAAAAGGGCTTCGCCGAAGATGCCGCCGCTCATTTTGCTCGTGCCAAGCACACGGTTCACGAAAATGACGGGCACTTCCTTAATCTTGAAGCCGAGTTTATAAGCCGTGAACTTCATTTCAATCTGGAACGCATATCCCTTGAAGCGAATGGCGTCGAGGTCGATGGTTTCCAAAACTTTGCGGCGATAGCATTTGAAGCCCGCAGTCGTGTCGTGGATGGGAACGCCCGTCACGCAGCGAACGTATTTTGAAGCATAATAACTCATGAGCACGCGTCCCATGGGCCAGTTCACGACATTGACGCCGCTGACGTAGCGCGAACCGATGGCGACGTCGTAGCCCTCCTTGCTGCAGGCTTCATAGAGGCGCGGAAGATCCTTGGGGTCATGACTGAAGTCAGCGTCCATTTCAAAAACGTAGTCATAGCCATGCTCAATCGCCCATTTGAAGCCGGCGATGTAGGCAGTGCCGAGTCCGAGTTTGCCCGTGCGCTCCACCAAGTGCAGTTCGTCGGGGAACTCCTCTTTTTGGAGTCGCTTGACGATGTCGGCAGTGCCGTCGGGAGAACCGTCGTCGATGATGAGGATGTGGAAACCGTGTTCAAGCGCCAAGACGGCACGCACGATGTTTTCGACGTTTTCTTTTTCGTTGTAGGTGGGAATGATGACCACGCAGTCGCTGTTTTTCATAAAAAAAGGTGTGTTGTCGGTTGATGGACCGCCGCGTCGCGAGTGGCGTTACGGCTTATTTTGAGGGCAAAAGTACGGAAAAAGCCTGCAAAATGCTTACTTTTGCCACGTAAATCAACGAAACAAACCCAACAACCCACACATTTAGCATTTAGAAAGATGAAAAAGGTTCTATTGGCAGCGCTCGCTGCACTCAGTCTCTCTCCCGCGGCTGCACAAAGTTTCCGCATCGACGGCGTCTGCGACGCACAAGCCACAAAGGCTTATCTGAGAGCGATAAAGACAAGAGAAGCCGACAGTGTGAACGTCGTGAACGGTACTTTCCACTTTGAAGGCGACGCAAAGGGGCAGACGCTCTATTATGTCTATAGCAACGCCGAAAAGAACGACGCCGTGAGAATCATTGCCGAAGGCGACGTTCGTGCCGACCTCAACCAACGCACCGTCAGCGGCTCGCCCGAAAACGAAGCCTTCAGCCTCTGGCAGAAACGCTTCCGCGAACAGGAAGACATCATGCGCGAAGTGGCAGCCATCTTCAAGAATCCTTCCCAAAACACACAGGAACCTTCCGACAGTCTGCGTCAGGCTCTCATCCAACGCTACGAAACTGCCAGCAATGCCATGCTCGCTCTCATCAAAGAATGCTGCGAGCAGAACAAACAGTCCGTCTTCCCCGCCTTCTACCTCCTCGAGAATGCTCCCATGATGGAACGCGAAACGGTCATCGCGCTGGCTGAAGAGGGAGACCCCGCCTACATGAAGGTGAAAGCGGCAGAAAGTCTCAAGAACATGATTGGCGCTTGGAAACGCCAAGCCGTCGGCGCACAATTCACCGACCTCGAAATGGCTGACACGGAAGGAAAGATGCACAAACTCAGCGAATATGTCGGCAAAGGGAAATATGTCCTCGTCGATTTCTGGGCTTCCTGGTGCGGACCCTGCCGCCGCGAAATGCCCCACGTGAAGGCAGCCTACGAGAAGTTTAAGGACAAAGGCTTCGACGTGGTCGGCCTCTCCTTCGACCAGGACAAGGAAGCTTGGACGGGAGCCATCCAGTCGCTCGGTCTGCCCTGGCATCACCTCAGCGATTTGAAAGGTTGGAAGTGTGTGGCAGGCGAAATCTATGGAATCAACTCCATTCCCGCCACGCTGCTCGTCGGTCCCGACGGCAAGATTGTTGCCAACAACCTCCGCGGCGACGCGCTGGAACAGAAACTCGAAGAACTGCTGAAGTGAGACGCTGCTCCCAAAGTCTCGCAGCTTCGCTTTTAATACACATATAATATATATAGCATATCCGGGTGTACGGTTCAATCCCGACGCACCCGGATTTTCTTTTTTGCTTCCCTCAAAAAACTTTGTCCCATGAAACTTCCCCACATTGGTCTCTTGCCCCGCATCCTCGTTGCCATCACGCTGGGCATTCTTCTCGGACTCTTTTCTCCCGACATTCCGGTGCGCCTTTTCGTCACCTTCAACGGACTCTTCAGTCAGTTTCTCGGTTTCCTCGTGCCGCTCATCATCGTGGGACTCGTCACGCCCGCCATCGTCAATGTGGAACGCGAAAGCGGAGCGGGCGCAGGGCGCATGCTGCTGCTGACTGTGCTGCTTGCCTACGTCGCGACGCTGCTCTCGGGTTTCTTCTCCTACGGCGTTTGCTCCCTCACGCTGCCCCACCTCATCGGTGCGCCCGTGGCTTTGGGCGACATCAGCCAAAACACGTCTTCCCTCCCCTACTTCACCATCACGATTCCCGAACCGCTCTCCGTCATGACGGCACTCGTCTTGGCGTTCACGCTCGGGCTTGGCATTGCGGCGCGGAAGGCGACCGTGCTGGCGCAGGCTGCCAAAGAGTTTGAAAGCATCGTCATTCTCACCATCCAGAAAGTCATTCTCCCACTCCTGCCGATTTACATCTTCGGCATCTTTTTCAACATGAGCCACAGCGGGCAGGTTTTCCACGTGCTCCTTGTCTTTGCGAAAGTCATCGGCGTGATTTTCCTGATGCACATTTTCCTGCTCATTTTCCAATTCACGGTGGCGGGCGCGCTCCACGGTCGAAATCCGTTCCGTCTTCTTTGGAACATGCTTCCCGCCTATTTCACCGCCCTCGGCACGCAGTCGTCCGCCGCGACGATTCCTTTCACGCTTCGTTGCGCCACGAAGAACGGCGTGAGCGAAGGCATCGGCGGTTTCGTCATTCCGCTCTGCGCAACGATTCATCTTTCGGGAAGCATTTTGAAGATTGTCGCCTGTGCCATTGCGCTGATGCTGACGCAGGGCATACCGTTTGAGCCGGCACAGATGGCGGGCTTCATTTGCATGTTGGGCGTGACCATGGTCGCTGCGCCCGGCGTTCCCGGCGGTGCAATTATGGCAGCGCTCGGCGTGCTCCAGTCTTTGCTTGGCTTCACGGAGAATGACCAGGCGCTGATGATTGCGCTCTACATTGCCATGGACAGTTTCGGCACTGCCTGCAACGTCACGGGCGACGGCGCTCTCGCCCTCATTGTTCAAAAGATTGCGGGAAACAAGGCGCGCTAAGTGCGCAGGTTTCAGAGCAGCGGAGCCGCGTTTCAAGTTCCACCTTTCTATACCTTTCTTTACTCTCTATACCTTTCTCTACCCTCTATTATTGCTATCCGGTAAAAGTTTTTTCAGCCGGATGGTGAGGGCTGCAAGCCCGATGAGCCCGACGAAGGAGGGCGAACTGTTAGCCCAGGCCGTGAGGCCTGGGTGAAGTGGCAGTAGTAATTTTGAGGGCTGTAAGTCCCGATTCCTTTATATTGCTGTCCGGTAAAAGTTTGTCGAATGTTATTAACCGCATGGTGAGTGCTG
>JBJEAG010000338.1:0-6121 GCA_051868855.1 Alloprevotella sp.
CGACATCGTCAAAAACGGAATCTTCCTCACCGGCGGTGGCGCACTGCTCAGAGGCTTGGACAAACGTCTCAGCGACAAGATAAACATTCCTTTCCACGTTGCAGAAGACCCGCTTCTTTGTGTGGCAAAAGGCACCGGGGAGGCGCTGAGACACGTGGAAGACTACACGTTCTTGATGAGATAAAGCGGGAGTCCGTCTCCAAACGCTATTTCTGCATAGTCTATGCACAATCTGCTCGACTTTTTGAGAAAATACTGTCATGTGCTGCTCTTCGTGGCACTGGAGTGTATTGGCTTAACGCTGCTCTGCCGTTTCAACGGATTTCAGGGCAGCGTGTGGCTTACTGCTGCCAACGATGCGGCGGCGGGGGTTCAATCCATGCACACAGAAGTGACGTCGTTCTTTGAATTGAGAAACGTCAATCGCACTCTCACGCACCAAAACATTCATCTCTTCCGAGAGAATGCAAAACTGCGTGAGGAACTGGCGTCGCTGAAGAAAGACACGACGCTCACGGAGAAACTCATGGCAGAAAAACTCAAAGACTTCCAACTCATCGAAGCAATGGTCGTTTCCAACACCACGGGAGGCGGCGAGAACTATCTTGTCATCAACCGCGGCGAAGCTGACGGAGTGAAGCCGGAAATGGGAGTCGTCGGAGGCGGAGGTGCCGTGGGCATCGTCTATCTCACCGACGCGCACCACAGTCTCGTCATTCCGCTGACAAACCGTAAGTCCAGCATCAGCTGTCGCGTGAGAGGACAAAACTATTTCGGCTATCTGCAATGGAGCGGCGGAAGCACGCGCCGCGCCGTCTTGGACGACGTGCCGCGCTATGCCAAGGTGAAGTCCGGCGATGTCGTGGAGACGAGCGGCTACTCTGCCGTCTTCCCTCCGGGCATCTTCGTCGGTCGCGTCAAGTCGGTGGGTAACTCCTCCGATGGTCAGTCCTACAAACTCGACGTGGCGCTCGGCACGAACTTCTCCAACCTCCGCGACGTCGAAGTCATCTCCACGCCCTACAAAGCCGAGTTGGACAGCCTCTACTCCAAAGCAGCGAAAGAAACACTTTGACCTCCGCGACCACGCAGCAAAACTTCATTCCCATGTTTCAAACCATCGTTTCCCGCATCGCCTGGTTCCTCTCGCTTTGGCTTCTTCAAGTTTTGGTTTTTAATCATGTCCACATTTTTGGATATGCCACGCCGATGCCCTACGTTTACTTCCTGCTCATCCTTCCGGTCTCCACGCCGCGCTGGGCTTACGTGCTGTTGGGTTTCATCCTGGGTCTGCTGATTGACATCTTTGCCAACACGCCCGGAATGGCGGCTTGCGCACTCACACTGACGGGACTCCTCACACCCTGGTTGGTCAAAGTGTTCCGCTCCTCCGATGACGACGAAAACTTCGCCCCTTCGCGCAAGACGATGGAATGGAGCGGCTTCATCAAACTGATTGTCACAGCGGTCAGTCTTCATTGCATCGCGTTTTTCCTGCTGGAAACTTTTTCTTTCGTCGATTTCCACGAAATGCTCATCCAAATCGTCAGCAGCAGTCTCCTCACCTCGCTCTTCTGCGTGGCGTTGGAACTGATTCGGGTGAAATGAAAGAAAACACATCTTTGAACGGCTATATATATAATAAGGTATAGCCCCGCGTTCCTTCCGTCCCCTTTTCACAGATTCTCCCTTCATCAACTCAGAGTAGAAGAATACGGCATTGAACAAGCACTTTGAAATCCGTAAATTTGTCATTGGCGGCGTAGCAGTCGGCATCATCATTATCTATCTCATCCGACTTTTCACGCTGCAGCTTTGGAGCGACGACTACAAGAAGAATGCCGACTCCAATGCCTTCCGGAAAGAGATTCAATATCCTTCCCGGGGACTGATTTTTGACCGAAACGGAAAGATTTTGGTTTACAACGAGCCGTCTTACAACATCATGGTCGTCATGAACGAGCAACGCGGCATCGACACGCTTGACTTCTGTCAGACCATCGGCATCACAAAGGAGGACTACATAAAACGTATGGCGGACATCAAGGACCCTGAGAAAAACGCGGGTTACTCGCGCTACACGCCACAGCTCTTCATGGCGCAAATTCCCGCCAAAGAGTTTTCGCTCTTCCGTGAGAAACTTTTCCGCTTCAAAGGCTTCAGCGTGCAGAAACGAAGCATCCGCCAATATTCTGACCGAATTGGCGCCCACATTCTCGGCGACGTGGGAGAAATAAACGCCAGAGAGTTGGAACAGGATTCCGACAAATACTACCAAAGCGGAGACTACGTCGGCAAACTCGGCGTGGAGCGCTCCTACGAGAAACAACTGCGCGGCGAGAAGGGAATGAGAATCATGCTGCGTGACGTTCACGGAAGAACTTTCGGACACTATCAGAACGGGAAGTACGACAAGACGGCGCGTGCCGGAAAGAACCTGACGCTCGGGCTTGACCGCGACCTGCAGCAGTTGGCAGAAACGTTGCTCGAGGGAAAGTTGGGCGCGATTGTCGCCATAGAACCGAAAACGGGAGAGGTGCTTTGTCTCGCTTCCTCTCCGTCCTACGACCCCAGAATGATGGTTGGGCGCGACCGAGGAAAACATCATCACCTCTTGGACCAAGACCCGATGAAACCTCTCCTGAACCGCGCCATCATGGGCACCTATCCGCCGGGCTCAACGTTCAAAATCACGCAAGCGCTCGTCGGACTGCAAGAAGGAAGCATCACGACCGACATTGCTTTCCCCTGCAGCCATGGCTTCAACTATAAAGGTCTTCACGTCGGCTGTCACGGTCACGCCTCGCCCATTCCGCTTGTGCCCGCCATTGGAACGTCCTGCAACTCCTACTTTTGCTGGAATCTCTACCGCATGCTCAACAATCGCGCCAAATACGGCTCCGTGCAGAACGCCATGACGAAGTGGAAGGACTATATGGTTGCCATGGGCTTCGGCTATAAACTCGGAATCGACCTTCCGGGCGAACGCCGCGGCATGATTCCTAATGCGGACTACTATGACAAAGCCTACAAAAAATCTTGGAACGGACTGACCGTCATTTCCATTGCCATCGGACAGGGCGAAGTGACGGCGACGCCGCTGCAAATTGCGAACCTCGCCGCCACCGTGGCGAACCGCGGATATTTCATCACGCCCCACGTTGTCAAAGCAGTGCAAGACGGGCGCATTGACCCGGAATATTCGCGCAAACGCTACACCGGCGTGGACAAACGGTGGTATGATTATGCCGTGGCGGGCATGCGTCGCGCCGTCTTGGGCGGAACTTGTCGCGGCGCCGACCTTCCGGGCATCGAAGTTTGCGGAAAGACCGGCACTGCCCAGAACCGCGGGCACGACCATTCCGCTTTCATGGGCTTTGCTCCGATGAACGACCCGAAGATTGCCGTTGCGGTCTATGTGGAGAACGGTGGTTTCGGAAATGTATATGGTGTGCCACTCGGCGCGCTCATCATGGAACAATATCTGAACGGAAAACTATCCGAAGCCTCACAGAAGAAGGCAGAACACTTCCGACAGATGCACATCAAATACCCGGACTACGCTCGTTAGCCTTCCCCCACTCTCTCCTTCTCTTCCCTCTTTCAACCCTTTTCCTCATGTCAAACGAAAAAAGCAAATATCCGCTGCTGCGAGTCGATTTCTTGGTGGTACTAATCTACGTGGTACTGCTCATTTGCGGCTGGTTCAGCATTTGCGGCGCCACCCACGAGACCGGCGACACCGACTTCTTCGCTTGGGAAGTCCGGACGGGCAAACAGCTCGTTTGGATTGGTTGCGCGTTCTTCATGGGCTTTGTGGTGTTGATGACGGATGAGAAATACTATGAAACGATTGCGGATCTTCTCTATTGGGTCATGATGCTCGTTCTGCTCATCACGCCCTTCGTGGCGAAAGACATCAAGGGCTCGCGTTCCTGGGTGAATCTCGGGTTCTGCAACCTGCAGCCCGCGGAGTTTGCCAAATGCGTCACGGCGTTGGCAGTGGCGAAACTGTTGAATCGCTACGGTTTCACTTTGACCGACATGCGCTGCTTTGCCAAAGCCGCCGCGCTGATTTTGTTGCCGATGGGGCTCATCATTCTTCAGAAAGAAACGGGTTCCGCTTTGGTCTATCTGGCTTTCTTCCTCATGTTCTATCGTGAAGGAATGCCCGGCTGTTTTCTCTTCACGGCAGTGGCGGCGGTGGTCTATTTCGTCGTCGGCATCCGCTTTGGCGAGACGGAACTTCCGGGGACGCTCTCTTCGGTCGGGGAGTTCACCGTGCTACTCCTCATCTGGGTTTTCACGCTCGGCATGCTCCGCATCTATCATCCTCGGAGTCGCACCGCCCCGCTTTTCCTTCGCATCGGCTTGGCTGCCGTGACGCTTTCGCTTTTGGTCTCTGAGTTCATCATACCCTTCGATGTGTCGTGGGTGCTGTTGGCTTTGTTGCTCGGCATGACGGGACAGATGCTTTGGCAGTGGCTCGGCGAGCGCGTGAACACCGGACTCTTCATCGCCCTCTTCACACTCGGCAGCACGGCGTTTCTCTACACCTCCAACTTCGCCCTCAACGAAGTTCTCGAGCCTCATCAGCGCACCCGCATTCAGGTTTTGCTCGGCATGAACGAAGACAACCGCGCCGCGGGCTACAACGTGAATCAAAGCAAGATTGCCATTGGTTCCGGCGGATTGGAGGGAAAGGGATTCATGAACGGCACGCAGACTAAACTGAAGTACGTTCCGGAGCAGGACACCGACTTCATCTTTTGCACCGTCGGTGAAGAACAGGGTTTTGTCGGTTCGGCAGGCGTGCTTTTGCTTTTCCTCGCGTTGATTCTCCGCCTCATCTATCTCGCCGAGCGTCAGAGTTCGACTTTCGGTCGGGTCTATGGCTACAGCGTCTTGAGCATCCTGCTCTTCCACGTCTTCATCAACGTCGGCATGGTGATGGGATTGACGCCCGTCATCGGCATTCCGCTGCCGTTCTTCAGCTATGGCGGCTCCTCGCTTTGGGGATTCACGCTGATGCTCTTCATCTTCCTGCGCATTGATGCGGGACGAAAGCGAACGTGACAAAAACCGGCGACCCACACATTATATATATATAGGTGTCGCCGCCTCCGAAATCGTACTTCACTCCTTATTTATATATATAGGACCTTACTCAAAAACTAACTCTTCCTCATGACTTCTTCTCCGAATCCACAGAACAGACTTCTCATGGTCATTGGCATTCTTCTTCTCGCCGCGCTTGCCGTCGGCATCGTTTTCTTGAAGAAGGCGGGTGGCGACGACCGCACGCTCCGTCGTCACTCCTCGTCCGCCGACACTTCCGCCGCCGTGGCGCGTCCCGACACCACGCTGGACTCGGGTGTGATGCTTCCACCCGTGACCGACACTGTGATGTCGCCGCTTCCCGACACGCTTCTCGGACGTGACCGCCGTGACCCCTACGAGGCAGGCTATGAGGACGGCTATGCCGCCGGCTGCGACGATGGCGCAAACCAGACGCCCCGTGCCGGCTACGACGAGAGCAACAGTTTCTCCGGGCGTCAGGAGCGTCAAGACTATGTCCGCGGCTACCGTGAGGGCTATCCCAAAGGTTTGGAAGACGGACGCCGAGGTCGCCAGTTCGGCATCTGACACAAACTCCTCCGCAAAATTGAAGTGGTTCCGACAGTTGCAAACCGTGCATTTGTCGGAACCACTTACTTTGAAAATATCCGGCAAGTTCTGATTTCCCCGACGCAAACGTCCTGCTCCTCTGTTTTGAAAAATGGAAGAAAAAAACAGAGGAAACAGCGAAATACCGGCATCCGCGCCCCCATGCCTCCAAGGCACCCAGTTTTTTTGCCACGGCGTGGCAAAAATTTGCCACGGCGTGGCGAAAATTTGCCACGAGGTGGCAAAAAATTTCCACTTCTTCCCATTCCTCCGCGAATCTGAAGAAAACGACCCTTTCGCGGAGCGTCAGCGCCGCGAAAAGTTGTCCCTCGTTGTCTCGGTTGTCTTCAAGAACCACCGTGCGCCGCGCAGCCGTCGCCAACACCTTCATGCTCTCCGCCGCCAACCATTTTGCAACCATTTTGCAACCATTTTGCAACCATTTTGCAACCAT
>JBJEAG010000339.1:0-6051 GCA_051868855.1 Alloprevotella sp.
CACTCCCTGCGCCCTCATCCTCAGCGCCTTGCATCTTGACCATTCTGACGCACCGTCGAGGGTGAAGCCAAAATCTGCATTTTGACACACACTATAGTTGTTTTTTGTAACCGAAGTGTCTGAACGTAACTTCGTAACATTTATGTTCTGACTATATCGTAAAGTTTTCCGTAGTTTTCCACCACTTCATATTTAACGGTACTGTCGGAGATAGATGCAAAGTGTTTTTTCGCACATTCAATTTTTTTCTTTTCGACACCGCGAAGTTCACTGGTTTTCATGCTTCCTTTTGTTTCAGCCACAAAATAGATGTGTTTGACACTTCCTTCTTGGAACACCACTGCCCAGTCGGGGTTATAGTGTCCCATCGGAGTGTTGATGTAGAATCCAGAAGGCAATTTTGTATAGACAAGCACCTCATTGTGTTTTTCCAGTTCTTGGGCAAAATCTTTTTCAGTGCCGACACTGTCCACCACCACCAAATCATAGAGCGATTTCGTGGATTCAAGGGCATTGATGCCAAGTTTGCCGCGGATGGTGTGTTCCGTGAACACATCTTCATCGTAGGTCTTATCAAGTTTGTGATAGACAATGTGTTCCACCACGCTCAGGGCTTTCGTTTCGTTGATGATGTTCCCCACCTTTATGATGAATTCTTCGGGATTTACTTTGTATTGGTTGAATTTTGACGGTAAGATTCCCATCAGAATGTCTGCCACAGCTTGGCGTGTCAAACCTGTCTTGTTCACCAATTCTCCGATGAGGTCATATTTCACTCCCGAAGCCACTGCTTCTGTGGTTACAATCGTTCTCACTTTTCCAACAGTCATTGCCACGCCTGACTCAAGTTCTTCTTTGTTGCGGATGTGTTCCAGCGTGCCACTGCCAATTTCGAAGCGGATGGTCGTCACTTGCAGATGGTCGTTAA
This sequence comes from Alloprevotella sp., assembly GCA_051868855.1. Classification (GTDB taxonomy): domain Bacteria; phylum Bacteroidota; class Bacteroidia; order Bacteroidales; family Bacteroidaceae; genus Alloprevotella. Next base: position 929 of record JBJEAG010000339.1, read on the forward strand.
TTTCCTTTATGGCTGTTTTGACCAAATCAGTGGTGTCGAAATCCACAGTGTAGTAAGTGCGGGTATTTATCTTTTTCCACAACTTTTGGAATTCCTTCCTGTAGAATTTGTCTGCATTAAATTTTGCTTCTCGGGCATTGTGACCGTTTCCGAGTTTGATACTTTCGGGGTTGAACACTTTGTCGAGAATACCCACAATGCTGGCTTTGGCATCGTTGAAGTCGCCGAGGTCAAGCGTGTCGTTTTGCTTGGCATCGTGATAGGTTTGTGTCAGTTTGCCGTCATCGTCCACATAGTCTTTTCTAATGAGTTGGTTGTAGATTCTGCGTGCTTGATCTGTGGTGACGGTTTCTTTTTTGTCTCCGCTCCGCTCAATGGTCTTTCCTTCAAACAAGTGCGCTGTGACAATGATGGGGCGCGAAGTGATTGCCTCCGCCATTTCCTTTTGCAGTGCGTTGGCAAAGTCTTCGTAACTTTCGCTGGCAATGACTGTGAGCACGTTGGTGTCGAAGACTGCAGCGCCGAGTGTTTCAGCATCCTGTCTTTCTCCTTTTTGGTTCACGCACAGGCGCATGCCTCGTCCCACTTCTTGCCGTTTCTTGATTTCGCTGTTAGCATTCTTGAGCGTGCAGATTTGGAACACGTTGGGATTGTCCCATCCTTCTTTGAGTGCAGAGTGCGAGAAGATGAATCGCACCTGCGACCCCTTCACTTTGGGGTCAAGAGAGAGCAAGGCCTCTTTGTCGCGCATAATGAGGTCGTAGGCATCCACGTCTGCACTGTTCTGTGTGCCGCGTTCCACCTTGGAATTGACGAAGTGTCCCTTCTTGTCGCGGGAAAAATAGCCTTGGTGCGTTTCCTCCACATGAATGTTATTTAAATAGCAGACATACGCACCATCAGTGAACTCGGTGCTCATTTCTTTCAGCACGCGCCTGTATTCCTCTTCGAACATTTCTGCATATTTTCCATTGCGCGTTGTGCCGTCTTCATAGATGCGGTAGTTTTCCACCTCGTCAATGAAGAAGAGCGAAAGCACCTTGATGCCTTGTGAAAACAACGCTTTTTCTCTGTTGAAATGGGCACGGATGGTTTCGCGGATTTGGAAGCGACGCAGCAAATCTTCATTGACCGAGCCCACCAGTTCGCCCTCGTTGAGCGTGAGCCCGTTGAGCAGGCGCACAGAACCGTTCACGCCGTCAATGCGCTCCACGATGTAGTTGTCTCGATACTCTTTCAGTTCTCCACTGTTGGAGAAAAGATCAAAGCCCTCCGCCACAGCCTTCATGGTTTGGCTGATGCCGCTGACGGTCTTTTTGTCAAATCCGAGCCGGGCTGTGGGGGCAGCCCCTTTTTTGCCGGGAATGATGCGCTCCAGATAGACATAGCCATTGGTGGCGGTGCTGCCCTTTTGGTGAATACCCATCACTTCAATCTTCTTGACCAATTTCTTGTTGAGCGCATCAATGGCATCCAAGCGAAAGACTTGGTTATAGGTGTCGTCCTTGCGGTGAGTGGCACTGTATAAGATGGAGAAGAGCGGTTTGAACTCCCGCAGTCCCGCACGTGTCTTGTTGTTCTTGTCCGCTCCGAGCACACTCTGTGGCTCGTCAATGATCAAGATGGGATTGGTTTCGGCAATGACGTCAATGGGACGGCGGTAGCCAAAATCCTCCAACTTCATTTTGAATCGGCGTGCATCCTTGCCTGTGGCGTTGAATGCTTGGGTGTTGATGACCATCACGTGCAGGCTGTTGTCCATGGCGAAGGCATCGATGGGCGTGAGGTTCGAACTGTTATAGACAAAATATTGCAGACGTTTGCCATATTCCTCGGCAAAGTGATCCTGCATGACGTCAAGGCTTTTGACCACGCCCTCGCGGATGGCAATGCTGGGCACCACAATGATGAATTTGCTCCACCCGTAGAGTTTGTGCAGTTCAAACATTGTCTTAATGTAGGTGTAGGTCTTTCCTGTGCCTGTTTCCATTTCAATGGTGAGACGCAGTTCTTCTTTGCCCACAATGTGGTCGATGGGTTCGATGTCTTGAGGGATTTGCACGCGGCGGATGTTTTCCACCAGTGTGGCGTTGTCAACCATCAGCGGCTCGTTGCGCACGCCGAGATAGTCCTCTTCGAAATTTGAGGAAAACCCTTTGCCTGCATCGCGGCGGTAGGTGAAACCGTCCGTTTTCCGCTGTCCCAAGAACACGTCTGTCACGGCGCGAGCAGCATCGCGTTGGAAGGCTTGGTGTTTGAATTTGAGTTTCATGGCTTTCTTGGGATTAGATCACGTGAACACGACTTTGCACCTGCTCTTCGCTCCATCCGCATTTCTGTTTGAAGAGTTCGAAGAGGTTCATTTTGAGGGCTGCTTCAGCGAAACAGGTGTCTCGGAACACCACGCGGAGCGGTTCTCGTTCGGCGATGGCTGCAATGACGTTCTCGTTGATGTCGTGGGCGAAGCATGCCACAAGGTCTCCATCGTTGACATCATAAATTTTCTTGCCCTCCACCTCAAAGTCTGCGAGCGGCAGGGAGAGTTGCACGCCCCAGTCGAGCATACAGCCGAAAAGTAGTTGCATGTCCGTGGTTCCGGTCTTCACGTTGTCCACCTGCAAACCCAAAGAGTTCTGATCAAGATCCGCAGGACTGAAATACACCTCGTTCATGAAACTCTCCTCGCATTTGAACACACGGAAGCCCGTGTCAAGGTCTTGTGTCGTCAGCGGGGATTCCTCCTTGATTTTCTTGCCCGCGCGGCGGATGCGCTCTTTGCCTATCTCGCAGATGTTGGCATAGCCCGCTTTGCGTGCTTCGCTCTTCTCATCAGTCTCCTCGGGCAACTGCACCATAATAAATTTACGTTTGCCGCCGTCCTCAGCGTTGAGTTGTATCACGGCGTGGGCGGTAGTGGCTGAGCCGGAGAAGAAGTCGAGGATGATGGATTCGTTATCAGTTCCACCATACATTAAGTACTTAATAAGATGAACTGGTTTAGGAAATGAAAAAACACCACTCATTTTTAATGCGTCTAAGTCAATTGGGCTTGACTTGAACTCGTTATCATTAAACATTGTCCTGATTTTCTTTCCCTCAGCTATACGTTGTTTGAACTGAACTGACCATGTATTGTCTTTTTTCTTAACAAAGCGAATTTCACCATTCTCCTTATCTTTTAGGAATCTCTCTTCGCTTCTAAACCAATTTCCTTTTAGGAGTGTACCGTCAGGAGCTTCTATTAAATATGGTACAGTAGCTGTACAAGAACGCTCCATAGTATCCCAAAAGAATTTGCCTATTTCATCTTCAAAAGCGTAACGTTTTAAGTATTTCTCATCAAATGGAGCAAACATATCAGGTAGCTTGTTAATATTTTTCGCGTATACACATATAAAGTCATTCTCTATTGCGAAATGGTGAGATGCGCTACCTCCTCCTGATTTTGTTCTTCGTGAAATAATAGAAAGAAAATTGTTTTCACCAAAAACTTCATTACATAGCCGTTTTAGATTATCTATTTCCTTTTCATCAATCGAAATGAAAATAACCCCGTCCTCCGTCAGCAAACTTCTTGCCACCAACAGTCTTTCATAAATCATGGAGCACCAATCCGAGTGGAAACGGGCATTGGTGTCGGTGTTCTTGCGCAGGCGGTTGCCCACTGCATCCACATCCCCTGCCGACAGGTCGTAGTCATCTTTCCCCATGGCGAAGTCATCTCTATACACAAAATCATTGCCCGTGTTGTAGGGCGGGTCAATGTAAATCATTTTCACTTTGCCGAGATAGGACTTCTGCAAGAGTTTCAGCACCTCAAGGTTGTCGCCCTCTATGTAGAGATTCTCGGTCGTGTTCCAATCCACACTTTCCTCGGGACAGGGGCGCAACGTTTTGTTGCACACCTTGGCGGCTTCGCGGCGGGCAGCATTCTTGCCCACCCATGAGAAACCATATTGCTCGTCTGCCCCCTCAAAGGCATTCTCGCCAAGGAGTTCACGCAGCACATTGAAATCAACCTTACGCTTTACCCCCCCCGTTTTCTCGTCACGCACTTCCGTGAAGCAGGAAGGACAGATTTGGTAGAGAGCATCCAAGTTCAGTTGGTTGCCCGACACCGATTGAAGTTCTAATTTAGGTAGTTCCATAATTCTATCTGAGTTGTTGTTTGATTGCTTTGATTCGAGCGTTGATTTCAATTTGTTTGTTGAATTGCCGCTCCTGGTTGAGTTGTTTCTGCAAAGATACCAATTGTTTGCGAAGTTTAGCCTGCGCCATGTCTTCTTGGATTTGCTCCGTGAGCGTGTTGCCTTGACGCACAGCAATGTTGCCAATGTCTGCCACCAAGTTGTTCCAAACGCTGTCGAGATTCAGTCCTTGCAAGTGGAGCGTGGCTTCCGTTTGCGGCATCCAGGACGAAGTGATTAGACGCGTGTGAAACACAGCCCACTGCACCTGTTCCTCGCAGTGCAACGCAAATATCATTCGTTGCGGGATGAATTTCACCAATAGTGACAGTGTTTGCTCTTGGTAGAACTTATGTTTGAGTTGCACGGCAAGCACATAAAACTCTTTGACTTCCGAACCTGCCTCAATGCCGGGCAAAGTGGAAGGCGAAATACGTTCCATTATGTCCATGCGACTGATGTCCGCATCAAAGACATTGCGCTGAATGGGACGAAAGTCATACTTTTCAAAAATGACCTTCTTGAAAAGTTGCTTGTCTATATGTGTGCTTGATGGAAGTCCGTACATAAATTGCGTTTATCTTACTTTATCGAAAGGATATATTATATCAAACTGTTTTTAGCATAGTTGGAAAACTAACGAGCTTATTTATTCTTTTAAAGATATAATAAGTTTTTTCGTTTCAGTAATTGTTTTCAATTCTTTCAAAAGAAGTGATTTTACTTATTAGTTTCATTCGTGAGTAGTCCATCTCATTATCGAATCCCAAAAGTTTATCTTGATCCATTATGTGATTAATCATATCATCAATCTCATCTTCTTTTGATACTATTATGTGAGTAATGTATTCATCAAAACATTCCCATGGAATTCTAATGAACATTTCTTCATTTATATTTAGGGAGTTATTCCAGTCTTTTACGTTATCATTATAA
>JBJEAG010000340.1:0-5967 GCA_051868855.1 Alloprevotella sp.
TAATCTCGTTCTATATATAATAATGTGTCTCACCCCTAATCCCCAAACGTTTTGACGCTTCACATCTACAATCCGTCCCACGAGGAGGCGCTGACGGCGAACACTCCTTATTATTATCCCTCGCTGGCGGCGCGCAGTCAGCGTCAGCGCTTCGGTGCGTTGCCCGCGCTGTGGGCTGCGCCCGGCGATGCCGTCTGGGTGGAGGAAGACGGCTGCCTTCCCGACAGTCCCTTGTTTGCCGGCGTGAGGTTCGTGACGCGCCGCGACCTGCGCCCCGCTTTTTGGGAAGAGGTGGAGCGCATCGAACCCTGGGGCTGGGATTTGCTCGTTCGCCATTCCCTGCGCAAGGTGGGAGCGCCGGAGCGACTTCTGCCGACCGACGAGCAGTTGGCGTCGGTGCGCCGCTTGAGCAGCCGCGAGACCGTGGCGCCCGTGCTGCAGGCTTTGCGTCGCCTGAGCGTGCCGACCGTCGGCGAGTCCGTCGTGTGTCGTTCGGAGGAAGAGGTGAGGGAACGGATGGAGGTTTGGGGCGACGTCATGGTGAAGTCCCTCTGGTCCTGTTCCGGCAGGGGTATTGTCCGTTTGTCGCCTTCCTCGCCCGACTCCCTCTGGCGGCGCGTCGGGAAATGGCTGGCGGCGCAGGGTGGGGCAGAGGTAGAGCCCGCCTACGACAAATTGGCAGACTTTGCCCTCGAGTTTGACATTAACCTCGAGTCTGACATCGCCGAGGCGCGGCGCGTCACCTGCTGCGGTCTCTCCTTTTTCGACGCCTCCCGTGCCGGCGCCTATTCCGGCAATCATGTTGCCTCGCCCGAGACGCTGCTGCGCCTCTTGTCCGAGAAGGCGGGGAAGGACGTGGAGGCAGAGGTCGCGGCGGCAGCGAAGGCGGCGGAGACGGTGTTGGCGGACGTGCTCGCGCCGCACCACGTCGGTCCCGTAGGCATCGACATGATGTATGTCCTCTCCGGCGGCGTCCCCGTCCTGCATCCCTGTGTGGAGCTGAACCTTCGCCGCACCATGGGGCGTGTGGCGTCGGACCTTTGGCAGCGTCTCGCCGCGCAAGGGGTTTATACCGGTTGTTCCCAACTGATACAGGGTTTTGCCGGTGACCCGAAACTTGAATTATTCTACGACAACAGAGGCAACTTTGGACAACTTTTTCTTGTTGTCTGAGTTGTCTCTTGTTGTCTGAGTTGTCTCTTGTTGTCTGAGTTGTCTCTTGTTGTCTCTCGTTGTCTGAGTTGTCTTTCGTTGTCGTTTCTAAATCTTTTCTCGTTCGCGGACGGCGTGGCAACGTTTCTGTCCGCCGATTTGTCATTTCTGTCTGCTATTCCCGTTGGTGTTCGCCGTTACGGCGGAAAGGTGTTCACCGTTACGGCGAACACGTGTCCATCGTTACGGCGGAAAGGTGTTCATCGTTACGGCGAACACCAACGAATCCCAAGAAAAAAATGACAACTCGGCGTGCAGGAACGTTGCCACGCCGTCCGCGAACGAGTTTTTTTGCCGCGAACGAACTTTTTTCAGCCGCGAATGAACTTTTTTGCAGTGGCGAAAATAGGAGGTGCAGTGTCTCACTGCACACAGCCACCGTTTCTTCTCCGTCAGAACTGTGCGTGTGGCACGTCTTTGAGGGCGGTGTGTCATAATAGCCAATCTGCTTCGTTGCTATCGGATTCGGGCTTGGTCATGTACTTCAGTACACTCCCTGCGCCCTCATCCTCAGCGCCTTGCATCTTAGCCATTCTGACGCACCTTCGAGGGTGAGACCAAAATCTGCTTTTTGACACACCCTCTTGGGGTAGGCTACTGGCTTCTTGGGGTAGGCTACTACTTTATTTCCTCCGCTCCCGCTTGTCGCAGCATCTGCTCCGAGTGGTTGCCCCACGTCACGCCGATGGTGTGGCAGCCCGCGCGGCGTCCCATTTCGATGTCAAAGGTCGTGTCGCCCACCACGGTGGTCGCTTCGGCGGTCACGGCGCAGCGGCGCATGAGACGTTCCACCGCTTCGGGATGAGGCTTCGCACGGAGCACGTCGTCGCACGCCACAATCTCCGTGAAGAGCGGGCGGATGCCGAGGCGTTGGCACAGCCGCTCCGTCGAATCGTGACCGCGACTGGTGGCGATGGCGAGGATGACGCCGTCGCGGTGGAGCGCTTCGAGCCATTCCTTCATGCCGTCATAGAGCACGATGCCCTCCACGCCCACCTCTTCAAAAAGTCGGCGGTAGGTCTCCACCGTCCACTCCAGCATCTCCCCTTGCAGGTTGCCCAAACGGGCGATGCTTTCCGTCAGCGGCAGTCCGATGGTCGGGACAATCTCCTCCGCTTCCGGCACGGGGAGGTTCATGGCGCGGAAGGACGCCTGCATGGTTCGGACGATGCCGGCGCGGGTGTCGGCAATCGTGCCGTCGAAGTCGAAGATGAAGAGCGGGCGCTGTGCCGTGTGCTCCACACTCACGCCCTCGGCGCTGAAGCCCGCGATGGGCGGCGAGAGTTTCTCGACTTTGACGGTGACCTCGTTCACTTTGCGGAACGTCTTCAGCACGGCGGCGGCGATGCGTCCCGCAACGTGCTCGATGAGTTGGGACGGCTGCGCCATCTCGCGGCGCACGAGTGCTGCCACCTCGGCATAGTTCACCGTGTCTTCCAAGCGGTCGTCGCGGAGAGCACCGGCGCAGGCGGCGTCGGGCACAAATAAAGTGAGCGACACCCGGAAAGGTGCGCCCACTTTGTTTTCCAGAGGCAGTACGCCGTGGCGGGCGTAGCACTCCATTCGATTGATTTCTATTTTCATCTTTTTGAAAAAGGTTCAAGGGAGATTATCCGCAGCGGCTTGCTCCGCAGTGTGTGCAGATGAGGCAGCCTTCTTGATAGACGAGCGTTTCGTTTCCGCAGTTCGGGCATTTCTGTCCCGTGGCTTCGGTGCCGTCCTGAATGTATTTCTTCAGTGCACGGCTGACGCCGACTTTCCAAGTGTTGATGTTCTCGCTTTCGAGTTGGAGAGAGTTCACGAGTTTGATGACGTTCTCAATCGGCATTCTGTAGCGAAGCACGCCGGAGATGAGTTTCGCATAGTTCCAATACTCTTTGTTGAACTTCTCGGAGAGTCCCTCGACCGTCATTTTGTAGCCGCGTTTGTTCTCGAACTGGAAGTCGTAGCGCTTTGTGCCGTCGGGGAGGATGGTTTTGAGGATGCGTCCTTTGGTGACGGTTTTGGGGAGCACGATTCCCTCGTCGTCGTCTTGGAGACCGGTGAAGATTTCGTAGGGCTGTCCGTCGAGGAGTCCGACGAAGGCGACCCACTTCTCTTTGTTGTTCTGGAAGCGCACGACGTCGCAGTCCAACACGTCCGGGCGGCGTTCCGTCACCTGCGGCGGGCGGCAGATGGGGATTTCGTTCGTGTTCTCTTCCTTCTCTTCCTTCTTCTTGTCCGTCTTCTGGGTGCTGACGAGCACGCCGGAGCGGGAGCCGTCGCGATAGATGGTGCAGCCCTTGCATCCGCTGCGCCATGCTTCGACGTAGAGTCGGTTCACGAGTTCTTCGTCCACGCTGTTCGGGAGATTGACGGTGACGGAGATGCTGTGGTCCACCCATTTTTGAATCGCGCCCTGCATTTTCACCTTCATCAGCCAATCGACGTCGTTGGCAGTGGCTTTGAAGTAGGGAGAGCGTGCCACGAGGTCGTCGATTTCCTCCTGCGTGTAGTTCTTCGTCGTGTCGAGTCCTTGTGCCTGCATCCAGGTGAGGAACTTGTGGTGATAGACAATATATTCTTCGAAGGCGTCGCCCGTTTCGTCGATATAGTCCACGTGGACGGCGGGGTCGTTCGGGTTCACCTTGCGGCGGCGCTTATAGACCGGCATGAAGACGGGTTCGATTCCGCTGGTGGTTTGCGTCATGAGGCTGGTGGTTCCGGTCGGAGCGATGGTGAGGCAGGCGATGTTGCGGCGTCCGTTCTTTGCCATCATCTCGTAGAGTTCGGGGTCAGCTTCGCGGAGGCGGGAGATGAAGGGATTGTTCTTTTCGCGTTCCGTGTCATAGACTTCAAACGCGCCGCGTTCGGCAGCCATGATGGCAGAGGAGCGATAGGCGGTGAGGGCGAGCGTCTGCTGCACTTTGACAGCCATGTCGGTGGCTTCCTGTGTGCCGTAGCGGAGTCCGAGTGCTGCAATCATGTCGCCTTCGGCTGTGATGCCGACGCCCGTGCGTCGTCCCTTGGCGGTTTTGGCTTTGATTTTCTGCCAGAGTTGGAGTTCGGTGCGTTTCACCTCTTCGCTCTGCGGGTCGCTCAGGATTTTCTCGATGATGGCGTCAATCTTCTCCTGTTCCAAGTCGATGATGTCGTCCATGAGTCGCTGTGCGAGGATTACGTGACGGCGGAAGAGGTCGAAATCGAACTCGGCTTCGGGAGTGAAGGGGTTTTTGACGTAGGAGTAGAGGTTGATGGCGAGCAGGCGGCAACTGTCGTAGGGGCAGAGAGGAATTTCGCCGCAGGGGTTGGTGGAGACTGTCTCGAAGCCGAGGTCGGCGTAGCAGTCGGGAATGCTTTCTCTCTTGATGGTGTCCCAGAAGAGGACGCCCGGTTCTGCGCTCTTCCAAGCGTTGTGAACGATTTTCTTCCATAGCGTCTGTGCGTCGGTGTCCTTGGTGAAGGTCGGGTTCTCGCTGTCGATGGGGAACTGCTGGTGATAGGTTCTTCCCTCGACGGCGCAATTCATGAATTCGTCGTCAATCTTCACGCTGACGTTGGCGCCGGTGATTTTTCCTTCCACCATTTTGGCGTCGATGAAGTCTTCAGCTTCGGGGTGTTTGATGCTGATGGAAAGCATGAGTGCTCCGCGTCGTCCGTCTTGTGCCACCTCTCGTGTGGAGTTGCTGTAGCGTTCCATGAAGGGCACGATACCTGTGGAAGTGAGTGCGGAGTTTTTGACGGGTGAGCCTTTGGGTCGCACGCCGGAGAGGTCGTGTCCGACGCCGCCGCGTCGTTTCATGAGTTGCACTTGTTCCTCGTCGAGTTTGAGGATGGCGCCGTAGGAGTCGGAGTTGCCCTCGATGCCGACCACGAAGCAGTTGGAGAGGGAGGCAATCTGGAAGTTGTTGCCGATGCCCGTCATCGGTGAGCCGGCGGGAACGATGTAGCGGAAGTGGTCGAGCAGGTGGAAGATTTCTTCGTGGCTCACGGGGTTGGGATACTTCTGCTCGATGCGCGCTAGTTCCGCGGCGAGGCGGTTGTGCATGTCTGTGGGGGAACACTCGTAGATGTGACCGAAAGAGTCTTTCATGGCATACTTGTTCACCCAAACGCGGGCTGCAAGTTCGTCACCGCCAAAATACTCTAACGAAGCGGCGAACGCTTCGTCGTAACTGTAGGTTTTCATGAATAGGATGGAAGGATTAATGTTTTGCGCTGCAAAGTACGCAAAACGTTATGAAATGACAAAGAAAACAAGTTTCTAAATTTAAAGTTGTCTAAAAATAATTGCCAAACGGTTGAAAGGCAATCGTTTGGCAAATCTTGTTGGCGGAAAAGTTGTCCGAAAAGTTCTATCTTCCAAAGTTTCAACCGTGCAAAGTTGCTCAAAAAGGGAGGGTCGCTGCGCTCCGGTCAAAGAGACAAAGAGTCAAAAAGACAAAGAGTCAAAAAGGGTCGCTTCGCTCCGGTCTAAAGGGTCAAAGAGGTCAAAGAGGTCAAAGAGGTCAAAAGAGTCAAAAGGGTCAAATGGTTTTTGCAGCGATTTTGCAAGGGTTTTGCAAGGGTTTTGCAGGGTTGCAAAATGGTTGCAAAATGGTTGCAGAATGGTTGGCGAAGACGTGTCGGAGTCTAAGACTTTCTGACGTTTAGACTGGAGCAAAGCGACCTCCGACTCATAGTCTCTTAGTCTTTTTGTCTTTTTGACTTTTTGACTCTTAGTCTCTTAGTCTCTTAGTCTCTTAGTCTCTTAGTCTCTTAGTCTCTTAGTCTCTT
>JBJEAG010000341.1:0-5946 GCA_051868855.1 Alloprevotella sp.
ATGCACTGCCATTTAGACCTTTCGTGACGGAACAGTGTGAATAATGCAGGCTAAGCCGGAGCATCGCCTTTCAACTCGTCGGACCATTCCGCCATGGCGCCGTGCCGGGTGCAGACAAATGCTGCCACTTCAACTGCTCTTTTATGTGCCATGCTGATGGGCGTGCCGCGCAGCAGTTCACTCACCAAGGAGGCTGTGAAACTGTCGCCTGCCCCCACGGTGTCTGCCACCTCCACTTTGGGTGTGACGCGGAAGGAAGTTTCATCCGGTGTGAAGAGGTAACTTCCGTTGGATCCGCAGGTGAGCACCAGAATGTCAAGAGCGTAGCGCTCCATGAGGAGTCGGCACTGTTGTTCCGGATTGACCGTGCCAAGACGGAGCAGGTCGCTGACAATGACCAATTCTTCATCATTTATTTTGAGGATGTTGGCGCGTTGACAGGATGATTCAATCACTTCGAGCGTGTAGAAGTGTTGTCGCAGGTTGATGTCAAAGACTTTGAGTCTGCCTTCTTCCGAGGGCATGGCATCGAGAAAACGGCAGATGGTTTGGTGTGACACGTCGCTGCGTTGCGCCAGTGAGCCCCAGCAGACTGCCTGTGTGTTTCGAGCCAGAGTTTCAAGCGTGGGCGTGAAGGGAATGTTGTCCCATGCAACTCCCTCGCAGATGTCATACTGCGGGATGCCTTGTTCGCCCAAGGATACTTGCACCATGCCTGTGGGGAAATTGACACGTGCCACCGCTTCGGTGTTGAGTCCCTTGCTTTGCAGAGCGCTGATGGTTTCATCGCCCAGTTCATCTTGTCCGACGGCACTCACCACTCGGGCGTCCATGCCTGCTTGTCCGGCGTGAAAGGCAAAGTTGGCAGGTGCGCCGCCGATTTTTCTTCCGTTGGGCAGCACGTCCCAGAGTGCTTCTCCCATTCCTACAACGATAGGTTTGTTCATGATATGATGTGATTAAAGGTGTTGCTTAATTTTGTTTCATTATTTCATTTTTGCTGTGAAGAAAATGAGGTAGCATGCAGCCACAGTCATGACAGCCACCGCGCCTTGCTGTCCGATGGCATCTGAGGCGCACCCCATGAGGAGCGGGAAGATGGTTCCACCGAAGAGTCCCATGATCATCAGTGCACTCACGGCGTTTGCCTGCTTTTGCTCGCGCTGCAAAGCTGCTGCAAAGATAATGGGAAAGACGTTGCTGTTGCCCAATCCAATCAGTGCAATGCACGCATAGAGTGACATTTCGCTGCGAAGAATCATCATGCCGCCGAGTGCCAGCAACATGAGCACGCAACTCACCGTGAGAATCGCACGGGGAGAAAAGCGTTGCATCAGCACGCTTCCCAACAGACAGCCTGTTGTGCGGCACACAAAGTACACGCTGGTGGCAAAGCCTGCGGTGGCGAGACTCACACCGGTGTAGTGCATGAGCAGGCGAGGGGCAGTGGTGTTGGTTCCCACGTCAATGCCCACATGGCACATGATGCCGCAGAAAGCCAGCAGAATGAAAGGTTTGCTGAGTAGGGAGAGGGTGGAGGTCACACTGCAAGCCGTGTCAGCCGGCTGTTCTTCAATGGAGGTGGCAGACAAAGCCAGCACTGCCAGCACCGCAATTAAACAATAAATCAGAAAGAGAATCCGCCAGTTCAGTCCCAACAGGGGAAAACCGCCCATGGCACCCCAGGCTGCCAAGAGTGGAGCCACGAACGAGGCAATGGCTTTGACAAACTGACCGAAAGTGAGTATAGGGGTGAGCAGACGGGGCGCAACAATGTTCGACACAAGTGGATTGAGTGAAGTCTGCATGAGCGTGTTGCCGATGCCCAGCAGGGAGAATGCCGCAAGCATCAGACCGTAACCCTTGCCCAAAAGAGGCAGCACGAGGGCAGCGAAGGTCACCACCAGCGAAAGCACTACGGTTCGTTTGCGCCCGATGCGGTTCATGAGAATGCCCGTGGGGACGGAGAAGAGAAGAAACCAAAAGAAAACGAGTGAGGGGAAGAGGTTTGCCTCAGTGTCGGAGAGTTGAAGGTCGCGCTGAACATAGTTGGTTGCAATGCCCACCAAATCCACAAAGCCCATGGCAAAGAAGCAGAGCATCACGGGAAACAGTCGCATGAAATTTTGTTTTGACATAGTAGTTGTTTTAAGGTGTGTTCAAAGAGGGTTGCCTCTTGGGAATTAAGAAGGTTTGAAAGCCCCCTCCTTATTATAATATGAGAAGTGTTGGTTCAGGAAAAGCAAACGGAGTCTTGCCCTTCAGAGACAATGCCTGACGGGAAGACCCCGTTTGCCTGCGTATGAAAAGGTTGTGTTGGTTCAGTGGTGAGGTTTCTCTTATTTGTTTTTCTTGTCTGTTTGGAGACGGTAGATGGTCGCCTTTGTCACCTTTGCCTCTCCATCGCTGAAGAATCGCAGACGGTCGTAGGGCTTGGTCGGGAAAACAAGGTTCGTCATGGCAATGCGTCCTCCATCGACAAAAAGCTCGATGGAACTTCTGTCGGCAAAGATGCGCACTTCGCGGGCAGATGACATGTTGGGCACGGGAGCCCAAGTGGCATGGGCAAAGTCATTGACGTAGTGCTCCAGTTCGTCCACGCAGGCCTTGCGATTCTCTGCCGTTTCCAAATGGTGCGGCTGCACTTCTTTACCAAAATCGACGATGCCGCTTTCAGCTCGGTCCATCACCACACGTCCGTCCTCAGCATCAAAGTAGATGAGCGTTTTTTCGCCATTGGCGTTGCAAAGTTCCACGCCACTGCGTCCATTGGCGGCGGATTCCATTCGGAAGTTCACTTCGAAGGCACCGTTTTCAGACACGTTTTCCACCTTCTTTTCGCCCAGAGCAAAGTTGCCGAGTTCCTTTTTCTCACCGCGAAGTCCGTTCACTTCCTTCACGGGTTCGGCACTGAGCTGCAGACTGCCATCGGCTGCGGTGTAGAGTTTCAGTTCGCGCGGCAGGGCATTGGCTGAGCGGAACTGTCCCTTGCTCGGAGTGAGGTTGGCATACTGCCAGTTGCTCATCCACGGCATGGCAATGGTGCGTTCTCCCGTGTTGGAGAAGCAAACGGTGGCATAGTGGTCTTTGCCCCAGTCAAGCCATTTGACACAGTCAGGTTTGGTGTCGCAGGTGAAGTGGTGACCGTCGAAGTCGCCCACAAAATACATCGTGCCGCTGCCTCCGAAGACAAAGCCGGGATTGATGTTGACAATCATCACCCATTTCGTTTTGTTCTTGTCGCCGTCCACGGGAAGTTGCACAAAGTCGGGGCATTCGAACTGATTGGGCTGAGGACCATAGCCTTCGCCCCATTCGCTCATGTAGGTCCAGTCCTTGAGGTTGCGGCTCTCATAGAAACGCATGTTCTTGTCGGCACTGACAATCATGACCCATTTTTCTTCGGGAGCATACCAAAAGACTTTGGGGTCGCGGAAGTCTTCCAGTCCGTCGAAGGCTGTGACGATGGGGTTACCCTCATGTTTGGTGAAAGTGCGGCCGTTGTCGGTACTGAATGCCATGCACTGCTGCTGGCGCTGATGACCCGGCGTTGTGTTGCGGTGTGAGGTGTAGAAGGCGATGATGTTGTCGCGTCCCGTGCCGGCGGAGTTGCGGCTGTCCACCACGCAGGAGCCGCTGAAGATGTGCCCCATGGTGTCGCGGGCAATGGCTGTCGGCAGGTGCTCCCAGTTCACGAGGTCGCGACTGACGGAGTGTCCCCAGTGCATGTTGCCCCAAACGGAGCCGTAGGGATTATATTGGAAATAGAGGTGATATTCCCCATCTTTATAGACCAAACCGTTGGCATCGTTCATCCAGCCATAGGAGGGAGTGTGATGATAGACGGGGCGGAACTCCTCTCGGTTGGTCAAGTCAAAGGTGTCAGCCACCTGCAACTGCTCCCAAGCGAGAGCCTTTTGCGAGGGACCGTGAATGGCGATGGAGTCTCCACCTTTGCCGCTCAACGGGAATGGAACGACATAGTCCACTTTTTCAACGGCGAGACGCACGTCCATCGGCACGTCGCCCAGCATCACTTGTGCTTCGGGCTGTTTTTCTTCGATGGGCAGCAGCAGGTATTTTGCTTTGCTCTCAATGTGTGCCACGGTGAGAGTGTCTCCGTGGTGGGTCAGACGGATGTTTTCGCCTTGTTCCATGCAGGCGTAAAGGCTGAATGTGGCGGTTGTCAGCAGGGTGGCTGCAAGCGTGTGGTTCAAAATGGTTTTCATGATGAGAAGATTAGATGTTTTTCAATTGTTTCCTTGTGTGAGTGTGTTCCTATTGAGTGGTTTGTGACGTAGCGCTGGCACGTCCGGAGAGGAGAATTAGAAGTTGATTTTTGCGGAGAACTCCACGGTGAAGGGGCGGATGTAGGTGCCTGCCATCCAGGCGCCGTTATATTGTTTTGCTTCGTCTTTGTCCACCAGTTCTGCTCCGGCAATGCTTCCCTTGGCACCGGTTTGGTTGAGGAAGTTGATGACTGTGGCGCCCAGCGTCAAGTGTTTGTTGGCTTTCCATTCCATTCCGCCGAAGGTTTCCCATCGTCCGTTGAAATAGTAGGCGTTTTTGATGTTTGCGTATGTTTTTGAGAAGTAGCGGAATGAAAGCCAAACCTTCAACGCATCGTTCAAGAAAGTGTAGCTCGGGTCAATTTCGACCAGCACTTTTGAGATTTCCGTCACGATGTTGCCTGTGGCGTTGATGCCGCTGACGGTGCCATCGCTGAAGGTGACGCTGGTTTCATATTTCTTGTATTTCGGCATCTGATAGGTGAACAGCAGGTGCAGGTCAAATCCTTTGAACGGTTTCAGCACGGCGTCGGTGGTCCATCCAATGGTTTGGATGTCGTATGTCAGGGCTGAGGCTTTCACATCGTGTGCGTCGTTCGGATTGATGAGGTTCAGGGTGGAGTTGTTGTTGCTTTTTGCGATGTAGGACACCAGCGAGGTGAGGCTCACCCATTTGTTGTTATAGTAGATTCCGGCTCTTCCCAAAGGGATGCTGATTCGGTCGGTGTTGGGCATTTCGGCTGGCGCGAACTCGTTCATTTTCGGACGCTGCGTGTTGTAGGTGAAGTCGGCGGTCAATCCGAAATGATGGTTCACCTTGTAAGTCAGTGCAGCGGTGAACACCATGTTCATCCAGTCGAAACTGAAGGGAGTGGGGGTGATGAGCGTTCCGTCGGGAGCAGTGGCACCAAGATGGTAGCCCGCGAAGCGTCCCACATAGTTTCCATCGGCATTTCTCACAGCAGCATTTTGTCCCTCGGAGTGCTGCCATTCCAGACGTGCGCCGTAGTAAACGTTCCACTTGGGTGTGATGTTCCAGTCGTGGGTGGCATAGAGCGCGAGTTTGTTTTCATGCCCTTTGTAGTATTCCGAGGCGTTTTGATTGAAATTATAGTAAGGCGTGTCGCCATAGTAGTTCATCTTGTCACTCGGAGTTCCATAGAGCATTCTCGGCATGGCTTCGACCGTGTGGTCATACATGGTGGTGGAGGATGCATAGTCCACGTTGTAGTTCCATTCGTTCAGTCCCACGCGCCAGATCATCTTGTCGTTCTTCTTTTGCAGTTCTGAGGTCAGAAAGAACTCATCGATGAAGCCTCGGTTGAAGCAGGACATTCGGCTCTGCACGTGTCCGGCATAGGGTGTGAGCGTGCCGTCGTTCTCTTTCAGCATATAGCCTGCGGAAGCATCGACCTCAGAGATGGTCATTGGAGTTTGATAGAGATAGGAACCGAGAGCATGGTCATATTTCATCCTTGTGTTCCACTCCAGTCCGTTGTCCCAACGATAGGTGTTGAGCAGGGTGATTTGGTTGCCTCGACTAGCGGTGCCGTCATAGAGACTCGTCTCTTTCACTTTTCCATCGCGCATGTCCATGTAGAGGATGTTTGACTGATTGGGCAGATAGGAACTCGTGCCCAGTGAGAAACCGGGGATT
>JBJEAG010000342.1:0-5932 GCA_051868855.1 Alloprevotella sp.
ATGGTTGCAAAATGGTTGCAAAATGGTTGCAAAATGGTTGCAAAATGGTTGGCGATGCTTGTTCAATGCTTGGCAAATGGTTGTTCAATGGGTGTTCAATGGTTGTCACCGTATGTTGTGGTCTGTGGTGTTGGCGAAGAACTCGTAGGACGTTTTTGCAGAAGTTTTGTGGGGATTCCTGACATCCGAAGTCTGCATGACATAGTGTCTGTCAAAATGTTCCATTCATTTTTTGCGTACAGTAGTAAAAACCACTGTTTGCCGGATGGCAATAAAAAAAGGTGGTCAATAAGCCACCTTGTCTGTTTTTACGTTCCAAAGTCGGAAGGGTTCGCCCGCCTCCGCTGCCGTCATGCGCTCCGTGGGCAGGTGTCGGAGAGAGTGGGGGAGGGCAATCTCGCGATAGATGAAAGCATCGTCGAAGTTTGCTTCCGCCGCGTCGTGCTGCGTGGCGGCGAAATAGAGATGATTCAACCGAGCCCAATAGATGGCGCCGAGACACATCGGGCAGGGTTCACACGAAGCATAGATTTCGCAGTCGGAGAGGTCAAAAGTCGAAAGCTTCTCGCAAGCGGCGCGAATCGCCTGCACTTCGGCATGGGCAGTCGGGTCGTTGTGGGCAGTGACACGGTTCACGCCCTCGGCGACGATTTCTCCGTCGCGGGCGATGACGGCGCCGAAGGGACCTCCGCCGTGGCGAACGTTTTCGGCGGCGAGGTCAATGGCGCGGCGCATGAGTTCTTCTTTTTTCATGGTGATGAGAATCTTAGGGGGTTAGGTCTGCGCGGTCGGCACCTCATTTTCTTCTGCGTGGCGGGCGGAACGGCGTGACACGGCGGCAGACGACACTGACAAAAGTAGGCATTTCGCTGCGTTCACTCCGTTTTTCTCGCCGATAAATCAAGAAAAACGCACTCTTTTCGAGATTTTCACTGCGCGGCGGGAGTTTTGGCACGCTTTTGGCATGTATTCCGGCGTCGCCCACAGCGCGATGAACATCCGAAACGGACGAAAACAATCAAACAATAACCAAACAATCCAACAACTATGCAAATCAAACCTTTGGCAGACCGCGTGCTCGTCAAGCCCGCTCCTGCAGAAACGAAAACCGCCGGTGGCATCATCATTCCTGACACCGCAAAAGAGAAACCGCTTCAAGGCGAAGTCCTCGCTGTCGGCAACGGCACGAAAGACGAAGAAATGGTCCTCAAGCCCGGCGACACCGTGCTCTATGGTAAATATGCCGGAAACGAAGTCGAACTCGACGGCGTGAAATACATGATTATGCGTCAGAGCGACGTGCTCGCCATCCTCGGTTGATGAGGCGCGCTTCTTTCTCACTCCTTATTAATATAATAGTAGTATTTTCATAGTAGAATCTTCTAAAAAATCATAGAAACACCATGGCAAAAGAAATCATCTACAATACTGACGCCCGCGAACGTCTTCGCGAAGGTGCCGACGCGCTCGCCAATGCCGTCAAAGTAACTCTCGGTCCGAAGGGCCGCAACGTCGTTATCGACAAAAAGTTCGGTGCTCCCCGCATCACCAAAGACGGTGTGAGCGTGGCAAAAGAAATTGAACTCGACGACGCTTTCCAGAACGCCGGAGCACAACTCGTCAAGAGCGTGGCAAGCAAAACCGGTGACGACGCCGGCGACGGAACCACCACTGCCACCGTCCTCACTCAAGCCATCCTCTCCGAAGGAATGAAGAACGTGGCTGCCGGAGCCAATCCCCTCGACGTGAAACGCGGCATCGACAAGGCTGTCGCCAAAGTGGTCGAAAGCATCAAGGAACAGAGCGAACAGGTCGGCGAAAGCTACGACAAGATTGAGCAGGTTGCCACCATCTCTGCCAACAACGACGCCGAAATCGGTAAACTCATCGCCGACGGAATGCGTGCCGTCAGCGTCAACGGTGTCATCACCATCGAAGATGCCAAAGGCCGCGACACGAAACTCAAGACCGTCGAAGGTATGCAGTTTGACCGCGGTTATCTCTCCGCCTACTTCGTGACCGACGCAGAGAAGATGCAGTGCGTCATGGAGAACCCCTACATCCTCATCTACGACAAGAAGATTTCCAACATCAAGGACTTCCTGCCCATTCTCGAACCCGCCGTGCAGAGCGGTCGTCCGCTCCTCGTCATTGCTGAAGACGTGGATAGCGAGGCTCTCACCACGCTCGTTGTGAACCGTCTGCGCACGCAGCTCAAGATTTGTGCCGTCAAGGCTCCCGGCTTCGGCGACCGCCGCAAAGCCATGCTCGAAGACATCGCAGTGCTCACCGGCGGCGTAGTCATCAGCGAAGAGAAGGGCATGAAACTCGACGAAGCCACGCTCGACATGCTCGGCACCGCTGAGAAAGTCACTGTCAGCAAGGAGAACACCACCATCGTTGATGGCAAGGGCGACAAGGAACAAATCCAAAGCCGCATCGCACAAATCAAGGCTGAAATCGCCAACTCCACTTCTTCCTACGACAAAGAGAAACTCCAGGAACGTCTCGCCAAACTCTCCGGCGGCGTTTGCATGCTCGAAGTCGGTGCTGCCAGCGAAACGGAGCAGAAAGAGAAGAAAGACCGCTGCGACGACGCTCTCTGCGCCACTCGCGCCGCTGTCGAAGAAGGCATCGTGACCGGCGGTGGCGTTGCCTACATCCGCGCTCAGAAATCTCTCGAAGGATTCACCGGCGACAACGCCGACGAGAACACCGGCATTGCCATCGTGCGCCGCGCCATCGAAGAACCTCTCCGTCAGATTTGCTACAACGCCGGACTCGAAGGTGCAGTCATCGTCAACAAGGTGCGCGAAGGCGAAGGCAACTTCGGCTACAACGCCAAGACCGAAACCTTCGAAGACCTCCGCAAGGCAGGTGTCGTTGATCCCGCCAAGGTGACCCGCGTCGCACTCGAGAACGCCGCTTCCGTGGCAGGCATGTTCCTCACCACTGAATGCGTCATCTGCGACAAGAAGGAAGACAAGCCCGAACTGCCGATGGGCAATCCCGGCATGGGCGGCATGATGTAATCTCACAGAACTTCTGTAGAAGTAATTCTTTCCCGCGACCCCGACGACACAAAACGTGTTGCCGGGGTCGCCTTTTGCTTTGATTTTGAGCGAATAGAAAATAAATTGCTAATTTTGCACAGTTTTTCGTGACAACAGCTTCTTCGCAGACGTTTTGTTGCACGCAAAACTCGTTTTCATTCCCACATAAAATCACAAAAACTTTTTTCTCAGTGATTACCTTCTCCATCAGTCTTCTGCTTTTGATTCTCGGCTATTTCTTCTATGGCCGCTTCGTGGAGCGCGTGTTCGGCTGTGACGCTTCCCATCCGACACCCGTCACGCTCAAAGCCGACGGCGTCGATTTCATCGCCCTGCCCGGCTGGAAAGTGTTCATGATTCAATTCCTCAACATTGCGGGAACTGGTCCCATCTTCGGCGCCATCATGGGCGCCAAGTTCGGAGCTGCCGCCTATCTTTGGATTGTCCTCGGCTGCATCTTCGCCGGAGCTGTCCACGATTTCCTCAGCGCCATGCTCTCGCTGCGCAACGGCGGCATGGGACTGCCGGAACTGATTGGAAAATATCTCGGCGGAAAGACGCGCAGCCTGATGCTCGTCTTCACCGTCCTGCTCCTCATCATGGTCGGTGCCGTCTTTGTCTATAGCCCCGCACTGCTTCTCGAAAAATTCGGCGGCGACGTGACGATGTGGTTCGCCATCATCTTTGCCTACTATGTCCTCGCCACGATGCTTCCGATTGACAAGATTATCGGAAAGATATATCCGCTCTTTGCCTTCTCCCTGCTCTTCATGGCGGTGGCGCTCATGGTTTGCCTTTTCGTCAAGATGCCCGCCATTCCGGAGATTTGGGACGGGCTTTCCAACCGCGCCCTCACCGTCGTGCCCGACTGGAAGCAGGAACTCTTCCCCTGTCTCTTCATCACCATTGCCTGCGGCGCCATCAGCGGTTTCCACGCCACGCAAAGTCCTTTGATGGCACGCTGCCTGAAGAGCGAAGGCAATGCCCGCCGCATCTTCTACGGCGCCATGATTACGGAAGGCATGGTCGCGCTCGTCTGGGCAACCGTCGCCATGTATTTCTTCTACGGTGAGCCGACGCCCGGTCACGAGTTCCTTCCCGGCTTCGGCAACAAAGGCTTTGCCACCGCTGCTCCCACCGTCGTGAGTCTCGTTTGCAACCACTGGCTTGGCTGGTTCGGCGGTCTGCTCGCCGTGCTCGGCGTCATTGCCGCTCCCATCACCAGCGGCGACACGGCGTTGCGCAGTGCCCGTCTCATCATTGCCGAAGCCTTCCACGTGCCGCAGCAAAAGATTCGTCATCGTTTCCTCATCTCCCTCCCCATCTTCGCCGCCACCCTCGGACTGCTGCTCTGGCAGGTCGGCAACCCCGAAGGCTTCAACGTGATTTGGCAATATTTCGGCTGGTCCAACCAAACGCTCTCCGTCTTCACGCTCTGGATGCTCACGGTCTATCTGACGCTCAAGCATAAACCCTACGTCATCACCCTCGTGCCCGCCGTCTTCATGACTTCCGTCTGTACGACCTATCTCGTCGTGTCGCCCGAAGCGCTCCACCTCCCCGCCGGCGTGGGCTATGCCACTTCCGCCTGTGCCGCAGCCATCTCACTCCTGTTCTTCTTCATTTGGAAGAAAGACGTGAGGGAGCGCGAAGCAAAAGAAAATGCCGAAAAGACTGCTTGAAAGAGGGCGGACTGTGCAGAAAGTGAGCCTAATCATTCCGAATCGGTTAAAAAAACAAATAAAGTGCGGGCGTTCTCAGTTTTTTCATAAACCTTTGCCCGCAAATTTCATCCAAAACCACAGAGAACCAAATTCTGTAAGACTTATGAAAACCATTAAAATCCTTCTTCTTCCGTGTCTCGCCCTCGTGCTGACCGGTTGTGTGAGCAAGAAAAAGTATGCAGAACTGCAAGGACAATACGACAAGTTGAAAACCGAGCAGCAGAGTCTGCAAAGTGACTATCAGGCTGCCAAGGTGAGCATCGCGGAATACACTTCCGATCGCAACTCTCTCGCCGCCCGTCTCGAAGAGGAGAAGCAGCGCAACAAAGAACTGCAGGATGCCTACAAGAAACTGCAAGGCTCTTATCAGGAGAACATCTCGCAGGGACAGGTGAACATCTCGAAACTCGTGGACGAAATCAACGCTTCCAACAAATTCATCAAACAACTCGTCGAAGCCAAGTCCAAGAGCGACTCGCTGAACCAGGCGCTGACCAACAAACTCACCCGCTCCCTCACTCGCGAGGAAATGAACGACGTGGATGTGCAGGTGCTCAAAGGCGTCGTCTATATCTCTTTGGCTGACAACATGCTCTACAAGAGCGGTAGCTATGAGATTGGCGAGCGCGCCGGCGAAACCCTCTCCAAGATTGCGAAGATTATCATGGACTACAAAGACTATGACGTGCTCGTTGAAGGCAACACCGACAACGTGCCCATCTCGCAGAAGAACATTCGCAACAACTGGGACCTCTCCGCGCTCCGCGCTTCTTCCGTGGTTCAGGCTTTGCAGAATCAATATGGCGTCGATCCGAAACGTCTCTCTGCTGCCGGTCGCGGCGAATATAATCCCGTTGCTTCAAACAACACGGAGAAGGGAAAGCAGCGTAACCGCCGTACGCAAATCATCATCACTCCGAAACTCGACCAGTTCATGGACTTGATTGATGAGGCTCCGAAAGAAAACTGAAGCAACCGCAGAGCAAAAACAGAATAAAAAGTTCAGAGAAGAAAAACTCAGAACAAAAATCTCTCAACGCATTTCTAATGAAGCAGGAGGTAAACGCTAATTGCAGGCGTTTGCCTCCCGTTTTTCAATATATTGCTGTCCGGTAAAAGTTTTCTCAGCCGGATGGTGAGGGCTGCAAGCCCGAT
>JBJEAG010000343.1:0-5882 GCA_051868855.1 Alloprevotella sp.
TTTATAGGCTCTCGCTCATCTTCGGATAAAAACACAGGGTTTTGCAGGTGACCCGGAATAAGCTCATCAAAGAGTAAAACTTTTTCATGAGAAATAAATTTTGAATTAGAAAATGGTGTTAGACGTTTTTGTTATTTCACGCACACGGTTTGAGCATTACCGCCGGAGGTTTTCACGACATAGATGCCGGGGAGAGGCTGGCGCGAAAGGGGAAGACGGTGTCCCGCCAAGTCGTAGAGGGCGGAAACGGGAGAGCCGGCAAAGCAAAGTGATTTGCCGTCAGCGGTTTCATTTAAAGAAAAACCATTAGAACCGGCGGAGACTTCCACTGTGGTGATGCCTTCGGTCATGGCTTCAGCGTCAGCAGGAACAAGGGAGTAGAGACAGCCGACGTCCGTCGTGTTGGTGCCGTTACCCCAGTTCAAAACGAGGTAGTTGCGGGCACTGCCGGACTGGTTCAACTCGGAGGTTCCGTTGCAGATGGCATAAAGGCAACCCATAATGCCGTTTGTCGTGAGCGTCCAACCTGCGGTGGGCGGTGTGGCAGAGGTCGGCATCTGCAAGGCAGGAATCTTCACCTCGCCGGTGGTGAGATAGAGTCCCGAGGCACGGTTGATGATGTCAAAGGTGCCGTCGGCGCGGCGTTGCAACTTCCACATGGACGCTTCGCCTTGCGGTTCGGTGAAACCTTGTAGTCCGTCGGCGGTGTGGGTGGTGTGGCGATTTTCGCGCTTGGGGGTAATGAGATAATACCAGAACGTGGTGTCCTTTGCCGTCACGGGCAAGCGAAGTTCAGCCAACGTGGCTGCCATGCGTTCTGCCTCGGCGGGCTGGGAGGAATAGACATTGGTCGTTTCGCCGGGGTCGGAGGCGAGGTCATAGAGTTGCGGGGTGGAGAGATAGCCCGTTTCGATGTTCACGGTGCTGATTTTCGCTGCACCGTTGGACGGTTCAATGTATTTCCACCGTCCGCTTTGCAGCGAGAGCGTGCGGTTGGCAGCCATCTCTGCGACAAATTCGCGGTCGTCGCGGTTGCGTCCGAGCCAGGTGTCAAGATGGTCGCGGCTGTCAAGGGCTGCGCCGAGGGGCACATCTGTTTCGATGAGGGCGGCAGAGCCTGCCAGGAGGTCAATCTGAGAAATTAGCGCGTCGGAGGTTTCGCCACCGCTGACATTGCCCTTCCAACTGACGATGAACGGCACGCGGGTGCCGGCTTCAAAGGCACTGTACTTTCCGCCTCTGAAAGGTCCCCAAGGCGTGTGGTCGCCGTTGAGAGTGGCGGCTTGGTCTTGATAGCCGTCGTCCAACACAGGACCGTTGTCGCTGGTGAGAATGATGAGCGTGTTTTCGGTCAGTCCGTTCTCTTCCAAGGCTTTCATGACGTTGCCGACGGTCTCGTCGAATTGCAGGATGGCTTCACCGCGGAGTCCGAGTTCGCTCTTGCCGCGGAAACGCTCGTGAGGCATTCGGGGCACGTGGACATCATTCGTGCAGAGATAAAGGAAGAAGGGATTCTCTTTGCTGCGCTCGATGAAGCGCACGGCGGCAGCGGTGATGCTGTCGGCAATGTCCTCGTCGCGCCAGAGGGCTTTGCCGCCGCCTTTCATGTAGCCGATTCGTCCGATTCCGTTCACGATGCTGTGGTTGTGACCGTGGCTGGACTTGAGTTTGGTCAGCAATTCGGGGTTAGCGGCGCCGGTGGGTTCACCTTCAAAGTTTGCAGTGTAGCTGACGGAGATGGGAGCCGTGGGGTCATAGTTCACGACGCTGCCATCTTCAATGAAAACACAGGGGACGCGGTCGGCGGTGGCAGCCATGAGATAGTGGTGGTCAAAGCCGATGTCCTGCGGCGTCATGTCGAGCGTGCCGTTCCAGTCTTGCGCTCCGGTCTGGTTTCCGAGTCCGAGATGCCATTTACCGATGGCGGCAGTGGCATAGTCTCGCTGTTTGAAGATGTCTGCCACGGTGGTTTGCTCCGGTCGGATAATCATTCCCGCGTTGCCGGCGGCGATGTCGGTGCCATGGCGGCGGAAGCAGTACTCTCCGGTCAGCAGACTGTAGCGAGAGGGCGTGCTGGTCGAGGCGCAGGCATGGGCATTGGTGAAGCGAATGCCGGAAGCGGCGAGTCGGTCCACGTTGGGAGTGCTGACGCGGGTCGCGCCGTAGCAAGAGAGGTCGCCATAGCCCAAATCGTCTGCCACAATGACCACAACGTTGGGCAGTTGCTGCGCACTCAGCGGTGCGGCGACGGAGGCAAGCAGCCCTCCAAGAAGTCGTTTTCGCATAGGCAAAATGAATTAAGGTTAATATATATGAGTTGTGTCGTCGAAAAATTGTTCGGCAAGACGCAGCAAATTTAAAATAAATTCAGTTTTCGTGCAGGATAAAGCAAGCAAAAATGTAATTTCGAGAAGGAAATGGGGTGACGGTGTCATTCATCATGGCGAGTATATTACTTTATGTCACCGGACGAAAAATCAAGTATATTTCGCCCCTCCGTGTGCCATGTTTTTAAGTGAGTTATGTCACCTGCGAAGCACGTATTTGCTTGTTTTCAAAAAATAAAGTAATTTTGCGGGCGTTTTCCATGGTCTCTTGAAGAGGGGCTGTGGGGAAATTGGTTTAATCCTAATCATTTTCTTCATGTTCATTTCCTACAACTGGCTGAAACAATATGTGGACTTCGACCTCACTCCCTCCCGCTTGGCCGAAGCTCTCACCTCCATCGGACTTGAAACCGACGGAGTGGAAAAGATTTATAGCGTGCGCGGAGGACTCGAAGGCCTCATCACGGCTGAAATTGTGGAATGTACGCCACACCCCGACAGCGACCACCTCAACGTTTGTCGCGTTCGCACTTCTGATTCGCCCGACGTGCCTCTCTTGCAGGTTGTTTGCGGCGCACCCAATGCGGCAGCAGGTTTGAAAGTCATTCTCGCCCCCGTGGGCTGTGTGCTCTATGCGCCCGACGGAAAAGCCTTCCCCATCAAACGCTCCAAACTGCGCGGCGTGGTCAGCGAAGGCATGTTGTGTGCAGAGGACGAAATTGGCGTTGGGTCTTCCCATGCCGGCATCATCGAACTCCCGTTGGACACGAAAGTCGGTGTGCCCGCCAATCAGATTTATGATGTGGGCGAGGACTACGTGATGGAAGTCGATATCACTCCCAACCGTGCCGACGCTTGCTCCCACTACGGTGTGGCGCGTGACCTCTATGCTTATCTCGTGCGCCATGACATCCCGACTTCTCTGCACCGTCCCGAGATGATTTCGCTCGAAACGTCCGAAGACAAAGGTCCCAAGGTGACGGTGGAGAAACCCGAAGCCTGTCCGCGCTACTGCACCATCGCGCTGAGCGGCTGCCGCATCGACGAAAGTCCCGAGTGGCTCAAGCAGAGACTGACCGCCATCGGACTGAGACCCGTGAACTCCGTGGTCGATGTGACGAACTATGTTCTTTGGGCTTACGGTCAGCCGCTTCACTGCTTCGACGGCGCTCGTCTGCGCGGAAACTGTCTGCGTGTGACGACCATGCCCGAGGGTACTCCCTTCGTCATTCTTGACGGAACGGAAAAGAAACTCGACAGCAAGGATTTGCTCATCTGCGACGCCGAAGGACCTGTCTGCATGGCAGGCGTCATGGGTGGTCTCGACTCCGGCGTGACGGAAGAAACGACAGAGGTCGTGTTGGAAAGCGCCTACTTCGACCCGACTTGGGTGCGCAAGACAGCTCGTCGTCACGGCATCTCCTCCGATTCCTCCTTCCGCTTCGAGCGCGGCATCGACCCCGTCGGACAGATTTATGCTTTGAACCGTGCCGCCGCCCTCATCATGGAAATGACCGGCGGTCATCTCGTTTCTCCGGTTCGCGAAGTCAGTGCCGGCACGCTGCCCGCTTCGTTCTCTGTGGATTTGAACTATGAGTATGCCGACGAACTCATCGGCAAAAAACTCGACCGCAGTTTGATGCGCCGCATTGTCGAGTCTTTGGAAATGAAAGTGGTGGAAGAAAATGAAGAGGGCATGAAACTCAGTGTTCCTTCCTACCGCGTGGATGTGCAGCGTCCTTGCGACGTGGTGGAAGACATTCTCCGCATCTACGGCTACAACCACGTGGAGATTCCCTCCGCCGTCACCTCCTGTCTGACGCTCGCCACGAAGGAAGACCGCAAACACCGCATGGAGAACCTGCTCTCCGAACAACTCGTCGGAGAAGGCTACCGTGAAATCATGAACAACTCCCTCACCCGTGAGGCATATTATACTCCGCTGAAGACCTACGCCGCAGAGCGTCTCATCCGTCTGCTCAATCCGTTGAGTTCCGACCTCGGTGTGATGCGTCAGTCCTTGCTCTTCGGAGGTTTGGAAACCATTGCGCGCAACATGAACCGCCAGTCGCCGAACCTGAGACTCTTCGAGTGCGGCAACTGCTACTGCGTTTCCTCAAACCCCGAACTTCCCGCCGACGAGACTCGCCAGATTGGTCTTTGGCTGACCGGAAAGAAGGTGGCAGGCGCTTGGGCGCACGCCGATGAACCGACCTCGTTCTACGTGTTGAAAGCCTCGGTGATGAACCTCCTCCGTCGTGCCGGTCTGAGCGGTGAAGACTTGGTTTGCGAAGCCGGCGAGAACGACCTCTTCGCCCAGAGTCTGGCAGTGAAGAGTGCGAAGGGAGTGCTCCTTGCCGAGATGGGTGCTGTCAGAAGCGATTTGCTGCAGACGGCGGGCATCAAGCAGGCAGTATATTACGCTGAACTCTCCGTTTCCGCCCTCCACGAAGCCGCCTCCGGCGTGCACCGCGAAATCCGCGACCTCCCGCGCTTCCCGGCAGTGAGCCGCGACTTGGCGCTGCTTGTGGACAAGAGCGTGGAATTTGCCCAGATTGTCAAGGCTGCCCGCGGCGCTGAGCGCAAACTGCTGAAACGCGTCGAACTCTTTGACGTCTATGAAGGTAAAGAACTCGAAGCCGGCAAGAAGAGCTACGCCGTGAACTTCGTGCTGCAGGACGAAGGCAAGACCATGAACGACCGTCAGACCGATGCCGCCATGAAACGCATCTTCGCCGCCCTCGAAAAAGAAATCGGCGCGAAACTCAGATGAGAAACGCAGCCAAGAGAATCATAATTACACACATATATAATATATAAACACAAAACAACATGGGAAGAGCTTTTGAATACAGAAAAGCTGCGAAAATGAAACGCTGGGGTCACATGGCTCGCACGTTCACCAAACTTGGCAAACAAATCGCTGTCGCTGTGAAGAGCGGCGGACCCGAACCCGAAAACAACCCCGCTCTCCGAGCCATCATCGCCACTTGTAAGCGCGAGAACATGCCGAAAGACAACATCGAACGCGCCATCAAGAACGCCATGGGCAAGGACCAGAGCGAATACAAAGTGATGACCTACGAAGGCTACGGTCCTCACGGCATCGCCATCTTCGTCGATACGCTGACCGACAATCCCACCCGCACCGTCGGCGACGTGCGTTCCGTCTTCAACAAGTTCAACGGAAACCTCGGCACGATGGGCTCGCTCGCCTATCTCTTTGACCACAAGGCTGTCTTCACGTTCAAAAAGACCGAAGGACTCGACATGGATGAGATGATTCTCGACTTGATTGACTATGGCGTTGAAGACGAATTCGACGAAGACGAAGAGGAAGGCAGCATCACCATCTACGGTGATCCGAAATCCTTCGGTCAAATCCAGAAACACCTGGAAGAAGCCGGATTCGAGGTGCTCGGCGCTGAGTTCACCTACGTTCCCAACGACCTCAAAGACGTCACCGCCGAAGAACGCGAAAGCATTGACAAAATGGTGGAACGCCTCGAAGAGTTCGACGACGTCCAGACTGTCTATACGAACATGAAGCCTGCA
>JBJEAG010000344.1:0-5843 GCA_051868855.1 Alloprevotella sp.
AAAGAAGGGATGGGGAATGTGGTCGGCGAGCGAGAACTCCTGCAGGCCTTTCAGTCCTTGCGTTTCCTCGCTGAGGTCTCCGCCTTTGAGGCACAGCATGCCGTTCGGCAGGGACGACGCCTTGCCCGCCGCATCGATTCTTTTGGCTACGAGGGCATAGAGTTCGTCGGCACGCATGACGGCTCGGCTGATGACGAAGTCGAAGCGGCGGCGTTCCTCGGTGACGTTTTCGTGGAGCACCTCCACGTTTTTCAGTCCGACACCTTCTGCCACGGCGGCTGCAACCTTCGTCTTCTTTCCGATGCGGTCGATGAGCGTGAAGCGGCAGTCGGGGAAGAGCACGGCAAGCGGGATGCCGGGGAAGCCTCCGCCGGTGCCGACGTCGAGCAGACGGGTGCCCGGAGCGAAACGAACGAAGCGGGCAATGGCGAGCGAGTGGAGCACGTGGTGCACCATCAGGTTGTCGATGTCCTTTCGCGAAACGACATTGATGCGTGCGTTCCATTCCCTATAGTGCGGTTCGAGGGCAGCGAGGCGTTCGGTGCGTTCCGCGTCGAGTTCGGGGAAGAGCGCGGAGAGAAGTTCGGAGAAAGTCGGAGCGTTGTCCATATATATTAATGTATAGGACTCAAACAGGAGTCAAGATTAGTAGAGTCGGAAGATTTGTTCCATGCGTTGCCATTTCTCGGCGGAGGAAGCGTTGGCGGCGGCTTGTTGGAACTTGGCGGTGAGCGCTTCCCATTCGGCTTGCCGGGGCATGGTCGCCATTCGTGCCATGACCTCGTCGAAGTCGGCGTCGTCGGGCAGTTCGACAATCATGAAGAGCCGCGTTCCGCGCAGCCAGATTTCCATCTCTTCAACTCCGGCGTCGCGGATGCCTTGCAGAATCTCCCGCCAAATGCCTTGCGGGCTGTGGAGTTCGCGGTAGCGGCGAATCAGTTCCGGGTCGTCGCGCAGGTCAAGGGTTTGACAGTAGCGTTTCATGCGTATATATATTAATAAGGAGTGGGCGGTATATATTAATAAGGTATATATATTATAAATGTGTCGCCGTCATTGCATTTCTTTGCGGGCAGCGTTGAGGGCGCAGCGGATGGTCGGTGCCATGTCATAGTAGCGATAGTCCGCGAGTCGTCCGCCGAAGATGACGCGGTCCTGTTGTGCGGCGAGTTGTTTGTAGCGTTCGTGACAGGCGTTAGCCTCCGGCGTATTGATGGGATAGAACGGTTCTGCACCGGGCGTCCATGCTGCGGGATATTCTTTCGTGATGAGCGTGTGGGGCAGACGATAGACCTCTTCGCCGAAGGACTCGAAGTGTTTGTGTTCGATGATGCGGGTGTAGGGCACGGCGGCTTCCGTGTAGTTCACGACCGCGTTGCCTTGGAAGTTGCTCTCTTCGACTTCGAGGTGTTCGAAGCGCAGGGAGCGGTAGGGCAGGTGTCCGAAGCAGTAGTCAAAGAAACGGTCGATGGGACCGGAATATACCACCTTCTTCGCCACCTTCATCCAGTCCTCACGGCAGTCGAAGAAATCTTCGGAAAGTCTGACTTCGATGCCGTCGAGCAGGGAAGCGGTCAGTTCGTTGTAGCCGCCCTCGGGGATGCCTTGGAAAGAGTCGTTGAAGTAGTTGTTGTCGAACACGAACCTTACGGGCAGTCGTCGGATGATTTCCGGCGGCAGAGCCGTGGCGGGGCAGCCCCACTGCTTCTCGGTGTAGCCTTTGATGAGCGTGTCATAGATGTCTCTGCCGACCAGCAGGAGTGCCTGTTGCTCCAGATTCTGCGGTTGCTCGAGTCCGAGCCGTTGCAGTTCGGCACGTGCTTCCCGTCGTTGCTCCTCCAACATGGCTTGCGCCTCGGCGGGCGTTTTGACGCCCCACATTTGGTGGAACGTGTTCATGTTGAACGGCAGGTTGAAGAGTTTGCCGCAGTGGATGGCGACGGGCGAGTTGGTGTAGCGGTTGAAGCGTGTGTGTCGGCAGACGAAGGCAATCACCTCGGGGTCGGAGGTGTGGAAGATGTGTGCGCCGTAGTCATGACGGTGAATTCCGCGGATGCAGGGAGAAAAGGTGTTTCCCCCGATGTGCGGACGTTTGTCAATGACGAGGCAGCGTTTGCCTTGCTGTTTCATCAGATGGGCGAAGACGGAACCGAAGAGTCCGGCACCCACAATGAGATAGTCGTAGTTCATGGTGAAAAAGTTTCAAGTTGGCTTTCACTGCCCGCCGACGGAATCGGCGGGAACGGTGGCTTTTTGCGGAAAGACTCCGCCGCAGGCGGGTCGCTTTTGCTTGAAGCGCGGCACGCGCTTCAAGCAGAGAGAAGGGCGGATGCAAACACGGTCGGGGAGCGCCAAGCGGCAAGGGGCGGAACCACCCGCCCCGACGAGCGTCAGACAACCCCGACGAGCGTTAGACAACCCCGACGAGCGTCAGACAGCCTCGACGAGCGTCACAGTTCAAACAGCGGGGTGGGTTCGCGTCGCGGCAGTGTGTCCACTTTTGCCGAGAAGCCTTTCGCGGTGAGAGATTCAGTGACGACGCGTCGTGCCAGTTCCGGTCGGTTGTTCTCTGCGCTCAGGTGGCAGAGCCAGACGTGGCGGAGGAGCGAGGGCGAGGCATGGAGAGCCAGAAACTCCGCCGTCTCCGCGTTTGCCGAGTGTCCCGTCGGGCTCGTGATGCGGTGTTTCAGTCGGGCAGGGTAGGGACCCTGTCGGAGCATTTCCGGGTCATAGTTCGCCTCCACGATGAGGTGAGAAGCTCGGGCGATGAAGGGAGCCATTTCATCGGTGAAGTGTCCGATGTCCGTGAGCAGCACGACACACTTGTCGTCCGCCTCGATGCAGAAGCCGTTGTTGTCAGCGCTGTCGTGGGGCACGTGGATGACCGTGATGCGGAACGGTCCGATTTCGAAGCAGTCCCCCTTTTCAAACTCCCGCCTCTGTTCGGCAGGCACTTTCTTCCAGATATGGTGGTTCACGGCGACCGAGTTGTGTACGGCGGCGGTGGCGAAGACCGGCACGCGGAACGCTTCGCTGATGGCGCCCACGCTTTTCGAGTGGTCCGTGTGGTCGTGGGTCAGCAGGATGGCTTGCAGGCAAGAGAGCGTCAGCCCATAGTTTGAGAAGAAGCGTTTTGTCGTTCTGAAACTGAGTCCCGCGTCCAGCAGGATGCCGCAGTTCTCATGAATCAGATAAGCCGAATTTCCGGAACTTCCGGAACCGAAGGAAATATATTGCATGAAAGAATTCGTTGGTTGATGATGTTCTCTCCGTGAGTGCCGACGTCTCAGAACGGCAGTCCGACGGCGAAGTGGAAGGTGAAGTCGCGTTTCATTCGCGGATGAATCAGCGGATAGTGTCCCCGCCCGTGCAGTTCGGCAGGGTTCACCGCCTTCATGCCGCCGTCGAAGCGGAGGATGAAATAGTCAAAGTTCAGGCGGAGTCCCAAGCCGTAGGCAACGGCAATCTGGCGGTAGAACGTGTTCCAGTGGAAGAGTCCGTCCTCCATTCCGGCGTAGGAGCGCGTGTTCCAAATGTTACCCGCGTCGATGAAGAACGCGCCGTGGAGTTTCCAGAAAAGGTGCGTGCGCCACTCCGCGCTGAGGTCCAGTTTGAGGTTACCCGTCTGGTTGATGAAGTCCACTCTTCCGCCCTCGCCGCTGTAGGAGCCCGGTCCGAGTTCACGCACGCTCCAACCTCTGACACTGTTCGCGCCGCCCGAGAAGTAGCGTTTCTCGTAGGGCAGAATGTCCGAGTTGCCGAACGGCAGCCCCAGACCGAAAGCAGCGTGGAAGGCAAAGGAGTTGCGGGAGTTCAGTCGGAAACTCTTGACGAAGTCGAGGTCGAACTTGACATATTGCGAGAAATTAATTCCCAAGAAGTTATAGCGTCCCTGCGCGTCGCGGCTCTTTCCCGAGAGTCGCATGGCGGCATAGAGGAAGTTGCCCGCCGCTTCGATGCCTCCTTTCAGTTGGAAACCGTTTGTCTGGTAGAGTCCGGCGGGTCGGTCGGCGGCGTTGCGCATGGAGTTGTAGATGAAACTGTAGCCCGTCTTCACGATGAAGAGGTTCTCGTAGCTGTAGCGCAGCACGGCGTAGTGCGGGTCGTCGCCTTCGAGATATTCGTTTCGGAACGTACCCGAAATCCAAGGCATATAAACATAGTCCACGGAAAGCAGGTCCAGTTTGTGTTGCAGTCGCGAGTCCGCCGTCTTGAGCCATTTGTAGCCCCAGGAGGCGGTGAGCACGCGGCGGTGAAACTCCGGTCGGTCTTGGGAGTCATACATGACCTTCGCTTCCGACTCCGCTTTCAAGGCTTTGTGTATGCGATATTTGACGAACGGGGCAAGCAGCGTTGGGAAGCGCAGCGAAGCCTCCGCACTCCATTCGATGAAGTTTTCGTTGGCATATCCCTCCAGTCCCGTGATGGCTTCAAACGCCCCTCTCAGTTTCAGCGAGAGGAGTTCCGAGCCGCGGAACATGTTTCGGTTGGAGAAGGTCAGCGACGCCGCCGCGCCGAGGTCGCCCGCCGTGTTGGTTCCCTCGAGTTCCAGTCCCACCATGTTGGGCTTCTTGCGTTCCACGCGGATGTCGCAGTCCAGCGCACTGCTGTCGGTCGGCACGGGCGAGAGTTTGAAGGTGGCGTGGGCAATGGCGGGGAGCGAGGAAAGGTCGGCGTAGGAGTTTCTCACCGCCGAGGCGCGCATCGTGTCGCCCTTTTGGAGATTTATGTGGGAAGCATAGAGGCGGCTTTTCAGTCGTTGCTTTCCGCTGCTGAAGAGCGTCAGTCCGCGGTAGGTGGTGGAATCGCGCTCCGGCGTTTCGGGCGAGATGTCCTCCCAAATCCTCACGTCGCGCAGATGTTGCACTGTGGTGCTGCGCACGCTGTCGGTTGCCGTCGGCACTTCGCAGACCACGGTCAGCGCCACGCCGCGACTGCCTCTCAGCGTGTCAATGTCGAAGGTCACGAAGCCGTCGTGGAGACCGTAGAAGCCTCGGTCGCCCAGCGCTTTCACGATTCTGTTGCGCTCTTCGGCGAGACGGTTGAGGTCCAAGCGCATTCCGCGGCGCAGCAGTGTCTGTGCGGAGTCCTTGCGGAAAGCCTCGCGGTGGGCGGGATTGACGATGACGTAGCGCAGATGCTCGACGTAGAAAGGTTCTCCCGGCGTCAGCCGATATTCCACTTTCGTCTTGTGTTTT
Organism: Alloprevotella sp.; assembly: GCA_051868855.1. Classification (GTDB taxonomy): domain Bacteria; phylum Bacteroidota; class Bacteroidia; order Bacteroidales; family Bacteroidaceae; genus Alloprevotella. The sequence goes on from JBJEAG010000344.1 coordinate 5,199, forward strand.
TTCTTGACGACCACCGTGTCGGTTCGGGCGTGGAGATAGCCGTCATTGCGCATGGCGCGTGTCAGGTTTTGGGCGGAGAGCGCCGTCATAGCCTTGTCATAAATCATGGGTGCCTCGCCCATTCTCCGCCAGAAACGCGAAACGCCTTTCTTTGCTTTGACCGAGTCGGCAGAAGAAAGGCAGTAGATTCCGAGCGGCACTTTCCAGAGAGAGAACCACTTCGTGTTGGGCTGTTGGCGAACGTAGGGAGAATAGCGTTTCGCGGAAAAATTCTTTTCGGCGGAAGTGAGTTTGATTTCCGACAGAACCGTCTCTCCCTTTGCCAGGAACTTCTTGCTGGAACAGGAAGTCAGGAGGCAGAAGGAGAGAAATGCAAGGAATAGGGTGATGATATGGAACGTCTGTCGGTACATTTCGCCCGCAAAGTTAATGTTTTCGCGCCAACCCCGCCCCGTTTTTCGCCCAAACCTCGGCGATGCACGCAAAAAATGGAGCGTGCGAGTTTTTCAAAACGGCGTTTCAGGATTTGACTGCGCCACGAAACGTTCCTCGGTCAGCGTTTTCCAACCATCTTTCTTTTTCATTCGCCTCGTCATGGCTGAGAGTCTCGTTCTTTTCTGCCGTGGCAACGTTTTTTTCTTGGGA
>JBJEAG010000345.1:0-5755 GCA_051868855.1 Alloprevotella sp.
TGAAAACTGTCCCTCTGAACAGTCTTTCGAGAAGTTAAAAATGTTAATTCCACTCTTTTGAAAATATGCAACGGAATTGCATATAACAGGGGCTGTCCGGCTGAAAATATGCAACGGAATTGCATATAACAGCCACTCTCCTAAACCTCCTCTTCGACGCCATAGACGAAGCGGCGGAGGGGACGGAGGAAGGCGGAGTCGGTTTCGGCATCGAATGCGGCGTCGGTGGACATGAGGCGCAACGGAAGCGGAGCATCGCCCTTGCGATAGGGCGGTTGGAGATAGGGAACGGAAAGGAGGTGGAAACCATTGCGCCGATAGAACTCCACACGGCGACGTTCCCACTCACCATCCGCCGGATCCTCGACCTCCAACAAAATCGGGAGCGGAGCAACCTGACGACGCAAAATCTCCAAGACAAGGGAGCCGGCAGAACGTCCCCGCAAGGAGGGAAGGATGGCGAGATGCTCGACATAGACGTAACGCTCAAAGCGCCAGACGGTGACAAAACCGGCAAAGTTGTCCGCCTCGTCGAGCACGGCAAAAGACTCGAAACCATCGCGCGGCTGTTCGCAGAGTCTCATCCACTCTTCGGTGTCCCTTCGCTCGGCGGGAGGAAAGGCAGACTCAAGCAGCGCAACGGCTTGAGGCAGGAGGGCGGCGGTTAACGGAGCGAGTCGAAACGGGGTCATGGGGAAAGAGTTAAGGGATGTTCTATAAATTATGGAATAAGGAATGTTCAAAGGAAAGTTTATCTCGAAATGAGGGCGACGGCGTAGGCAGAGATGCCTTCCATTCGTCCCGTGAAGCCGAGGCGTTCCGTGGTGGTGGCTTTGATGTTCACCTCATCCGTTTCGACTTCCAAAAGGGGCGCGAGAATTTTCTGCATGGTCGGGATGTGGGGATTCAGTTTCGGACGCTCGGCACAAACCGTGGCATCGACGTTGCCGACGCTCCAGCCTTTCTCTTTGAGCAGAGCGACGGTGCGCTGCAAAAGAATTTTGCTGTCAATGCCCTCAAACTCGTCGGCAGTGTCGGGGAAATGGTGACCAATGTCACGCAAACCGGCGGCACCGAGCAGGGCGTCGCAAATGGCGTGAATCAAGACGTCGGCATCGCTGTGACCGTCCAAACCAAGTTCAAAAGGAATTTCCATGCCGCCGAGGAAAAGCGGACGCTCGGGAACGAGACGGTGCACGTCATAGCCCATGCCTACTCTGATTTTTGTCATATTTTCAAAGGATATAAGGTTCAGAAAAATTATTTCTTTCGCTGCAAAAAAGAAACCCGCAAACCGCACTTCGGGAAGCACGCTTTGCGAGCCTTGAAACAGAATTTTTTTTGCTGTTTTCTCACTCCGTGACCGAAAGTTTTCACTTCGCGAGTTCGCGCTGCCTCGTCACTTTCTGCGGTTGAAGAGGTCGCGGATGCCGTCCATGTCGAAAGAGAGGGAGACTCGGAGGGTCTGGTCGAGCGGATTGGAGGGCTGGGTGGCGATGACGTAGCCCGCGTCGATGGAAAGCACGTTCATGCGGAAGCCTGCGCCGACTGTGGCATATTTTCTGTTACCTTGCATGACACTTTCGTGATGATAGCCCGCACGGAGCGTAAACTTGTCGTTGTAAGTGTACTCCGCGCCGACACTCCACTGAATCTCCTCCATCTCTCCTTTGAATCCGCGCTCACTGTCGCCGAAGGAGCTGAAAATTCCCGAAATGCCGGATTTGTTGTAGTATTCGCGGTCGAGACGTTCTTCATAATCCACATCATCTTCGTCAGCCCGCTGCAGCGGCATGGAAGGAACGAGGAGTTTGTTGGCGTCGGCGGAGAAAGCGATTCGGTTGTACTCGTTCAGCGGAATCATGTAACTGAGACCGAGTCGGAGGTTTGTCGGAATGAAATAGGAGCGGTCGTCGCCGTAACTTATCTTGCTGCCGATGTTACTGATGTTCACGCCCCACGAAAGCTGACATTCGCGACTTCCCATCATGACATAGTTGTTATAGAAGACCGACAAGTCGGCAGCGAACGCCGAGCCGGGTTCGGTGCTGTCGTCATAGTGTCCCGTGATGTCGGAGTAGATGTAGCGCAACGCCACGGAAGCTGAAAATTTCTCGCTCAACATTCGCGAGTAGGCGGCATCGACGCTGAATTCGTAAGGCTTTACGGTCATTCCCTCGTCACCCGCCATGACGTCGCCAAGAGTAAAGTAGCGGATGGAAGCAGAAAGCGCCTGATAGTCGCCGAGTCGGACATAGCCGACGGCGTCGAGCAAAGCGATTCCGGTTGTCAGTTTGCGCAGCCAGGGAGTGTAGTTGATGGCGAAGCCTGCGCGGGAAATCGTGAAGGGATATTTCGCAGGATTCCAAAACTGAGAGTGGACGTCGGGGTCTGTGGCGGCGCCGACGTCGCCCATGCCGCCGGCGCGGGCGTCGGGAGCAATGGACTGCGAGACAACAGCCGTTCGCACGGGGTTGAACTGGTCGCGCACTTCGTCCTCAGCCATGAGGCAGAGGGCAAAGAGAAAGAGAAGCGTGGTGAGAAGTGTTCGTTTCATCTGGGAAGCTGTGGCAGCAGAGCGTCGTTCTGAGGCGCTGTGCGCTGCGTTTCAAAATTCAAAGTTGGAGAGCGGCGAAACCGCTTGAAAAGAGATTTAGTTTGAGTGGCGGGAACATACGCCCGCAAGTATTATAACGCAGAAAGAAAACTTTTAGTGTGGCGACGCACAAAAAAATCTGTGTTCGGCGAATCACCTTTCCCGCGTCTCAAACAAAAGATCTAAGATTTCCATTTCTTCATCACTGAGCGCGGGAATTCCGGCAGCAAGAAGGCTCTCGTCGAGTTGTTCAACGGAACTTGCGCCGACGATGACGGAAGTGACGCCTTGCAGACTCAGCACCCAACGCAGGGCAAGCGATGCCGCCGTTTCGCCACGCTCGGCAGCGAGTTGGCAGAAGCGACCTAACTTTTGGCACAACTCGGAGGTCAGTTGTTCCTCGCGGAGGGTCACATCGCGGCGCATGCGGGAGGATTCGGGAATGCCGTGGCTGTAGCGTCCCGCCAAGAGTCCCTGCGCCAACGGCGAGAAGGAGACAAAACCGCAGCCCTCGCTGTGAACGGCGGAGAGGATGCCACTCGTGAGCGGTTCGCGGTCAAGAAGATTGATGCGCCCTTGATAGCAGAGGCAAGGAACGTCCCGTCGGCGCAAATAGTCCAAAGCGTGGCGGGTGGCGTCGAGCGGCCAGCGCGAAATGCCGACATAGAGCGCCTTGCCGCTCTTGACGATATCGACCAGCGCCTGAAGCGTCTCGTCGAGCGGAGTGACGGGGTCGAAGCGGTGTGAGTAGAACAAATCGACATAGTCCAAATTCATTCTGCGCAGACTCTGGTCCAGGCTCGCCATGAGATACTTCCGGGAGCCCCAGTTGCCGTAGGGTCCGCGCCACATGTCATATCCAGCCTTCGTGGCAACGAAAAGTTCGTCGCGATAGGGGTGCAACGCTTCGCGCATCACTCGTCCGAAAGTCTGTTCCGCCGAGCCGTAGGGCGGACCGTAATTGTTGGCGAGATCAAAGTGACAAACGCCGCAATCAAAGGCATGAAGCAAGAGCGCACGGCTTCGTTCGTAGGGCACGGTGTCGCCAAAATTCTTCCAAAGTCCGAGCGAAACGGCAGGCAGGAGAATGCCGCTGCGCCCGCAGCGACGATAGAAGCCCTCGCTCCGCTCATAGCGGTCGTCGGAGGCACGATATTTCAAAGGGTCATGCATATATATAAGGAATATAGGAACACGCCATTCTTACATGTTTGCCAACGACAAACCTTCTAAGCGAAGCGCATAGTTCTTAAAAGCACCCGTGGCACGCAGAAAGGCATCGGCTTTTGCTTGCAGAAGAGGAAGGTCAATGTTCTCGGCTTTGCGTTTCACTTCAAAGAAGGTGGCAACGCCGTCCAGTTCGTTCTCAGCCACGATGTCTATTTCGTTTTCTCCTTTTCTGTCCCACCATCCTCCGATGCGCGTGAAGCGTTGTTGTTCGATGAGCACACGGCGATGCCAACGTTCCAACATTAAACCGCTGAACGTTTCATAGTCACGCTGAATGATGCTGCGAAGCACGGGGTAGTTTTCGATTTCGAGAACGTAACCATACTTAAAGATGAAACGAAACCAGAACGTGAAGAAATTGTCTTCAATGACATAGCGAATGTTCTTACCTGCGGTCTTCTGAAGCAAGGGTTGCTTTCTTCCAATCACCTCATATTCCTTCTCAAGTTTCGTCAGATAGCCCCCAATTTCCTTTCCAACCGTTTTTTCAATCTCCGCGCGCAACGTTTTGCCTCGTGCGATGGCAGAAAGGATGGAAAAATAGATGCCATAGTCCTTGCCAAACTCTTCAATCAAAACCGCCTTCCCTTCATTCAAGAAGATGGAGTCCGCTTGAATGATGTGGTCAATCATTTTGTCCTTTGTGGTGGCACCGGCGTCCATGAGCAACTGCACATATTTTGCCACGCCGCCCGTGAACGAGAAGAGAGCGAGCAGGTCGTCGGGTTCATAATTCGGATTGTAGGTTCCAAGAATTTCTTTCAAAACCGAGGGTGCAAAGGGTCGCACCGTCATCATGCGGGTCTGACGATTGTAGAGCGGTTCTTTCTTGTCGCGAAAAATTTTCGTCATCATCGAAAAGATGGAACCGCAGACAATCAGGTTGATGCGAGCATGCGGACTGCGGATGTCCCAGATGCGCTGCATGTCACTGTAGATGGAATTGTTCACTCGGTAGAAATCCTGGAACTCATCGATGAAAAGCGTCAGCGGACGCTCCGCCGAGAGTTGCATCAGAAAGTCGAACAAAGCGCTGAAGGAACGCACGCGCTCCGGAACGTTCAGTCCGAGTTTCTGTTCCGTCTCCTGTCGGAAGTCTTCACACAAATCTGCCTCTGACTTTCGGGCAACGAAGAAATAGAGCAACGTCTGTCCCTCGAAGGCTTTCCAAACGAGCGACGTCTTCCCAATCCGTCGGCGACCGGTCACCACGGTGAATTGCGCAGTTTCGAGGGATTTTCTTCCCACTTCGCGCAACGCTGCAATTTCTTTTTCTCTGTCGAAAAACTTCATGACTCGTTGTTGATTTGTGTTACATGATACTGCTACGCAACGTTAAAGGTACGAATAAACTCGTTTCACCTCACTCCTGCTTTCTTTATCTAAGTCTTTTTTTCTCGCTTTCAATCATTTCTACCCAATGAATCAAAGCGAAACATCTCAAATCGCACCGACCTTTTTGACCCCTTTGACCTTTTTGACCTTTTTGACCTAATAAATCGGAGCGGAGCGACTTTCTCTCACCTCGTCAGCACGACGCGGCGGGTTTTGGTTTCCTCGCCGTTCACTTTGCTGCGGTAGAGATAGACGCCGGGAGAGATGGGAGCACCGGAATAGTCGCAACGATTCCAGTCAAAGGCGGCGAAACCGGACTCCGTCACGGTCGAAGCAGACCAAATGCGCATGCCCGAGATGTGATAGACCTCCGTCTCCACCGAAGTCGGCGCGGCACTTTCGTTGGGGAAGGAAGTGATGAAGCGCACAGCAGAACTGCCGGAGTTTAAACCCGTGGCATAGACGTCAAAGACGGGAGCACCTTCTTCACTCACCGTGAAATTCAAGCGTGTGGTCGTGGAATTGTCGAAAGCATCCCAAGCGCGGAAGTCCAAATAGTGACGACCGGGAGTGAGATTCTCCAACTGATATTCC
>JBJEAG010000346.1:0-5695 GCA_051868855.1 Alloprevotella sp.
CACAAACATCAACGTATTCAATTCATTAAGACCGTTTACCGGACAGCAATAATTTTTTGGGGAATACGAATCGCACGAATACGGATGATTTCTCATTTAGAATGTGCATATAATATTGCTGTCCGGTAAAAGTATGAAGAATCTTATTAACCGGATGGAAAGTGCTGAAAGCACTAACGAGGAAGCCATAGGCGACCGAGATCCTAGCCCAGGGTGAAGCGAGCGCAAGCGAGCGAGAACCCTGGGTTACGGCGTTATAAGTAATTGGAGTGCTGAAAGTACGACAGATTTACAGGACCTTCCACAACGTTTATATTGGGGAGAAGCGACCGTCTTCGTCCAATCTGTCGTACTTTCAGCACTTCATTTTGGGGTGGTCTCTTACCCGGGGTTCTCGCTCGCTACGCTCGCTTCACCCCGGGCTAGTATCTCGCCCTCCTTCGTCGGGCGTGTTCGGGCTTTCAGCCCTCTCCATCCGGACAAAGGGATTGTCCTTTGCAAACATCAACGTATTCAAATCTTTAAAAGAATTTACCGGACAGCAAAAATAAACACAAGGGTTAAAGAAGAAAATATGCCTCAGCAGAAAGGTTTATTTTTTTGTTTTTGTCCTTCCGGTTGTCACAGGGGGTTCTCTCTAATGAGCGAATCTTCTTTTAGAATGGATATAAGGCACCTTTCCGTTTGCACCGTCAAAACAGCGTCCGAAACGGGCAAAAGGGGCGGAAAATCATCCATAATGCCGGAAAATGTTTCGGGGAATAAGTCACTTTTGCAGAAATTCGTAACTTTGCGGGAGAGATGCCCCAAAACGCGAATCAACGCCAAAGCCAACGCCAACGCCAACGTCAAAGCCAACGCCAAAGCCGGACTCTCCATCTGTCAATCGAAAACACCCTAAATCTCATCCGCCATGATAAATGAAAAAGACAAAGCCCTGCTCGCCGCAAAGGGCATGACAGAAGAAAAACTCCTCCAACAACTCGAATGTTTCCAAAAGGGCTTCCCCTTCCTCCGACTCCACGCTGCCGCAGGAATCGGAAAAGGAATCCTCCAACCCTCAGACGCTGACACCGAAGCCTATCTCAAGGCATGGGATGCCTACACCGATGACGCGTCCCACCGCATCGTGAAGTTCGTGCCCGCCTCGGGTGCCGCGAGTCGTATGTTCAAGAATATGTTCGCCTTTGCCGATGCCGACTATGACACGCCCCAGACGGATTTTGAAAAGACTTTCTTCGAGAAGATTCACAGTGCTGCTTTCTTCCAAGACCTCAACGCCGCCTGCCTGCGCCTCCACGGAAAAGACATCGACGCTTTGCTCGCAGAAGGTGCCTACAAAGCCGTCGTCAACGCCATGCTCGGCAGCGACGGTCTGAACTATGGCGCGCTCCCCAAGGGACTGCTGAAATTCCACAACTATCCCGAAGGTGCCCGCACGCCGGTTGAGGAACACCTCGTGGAGGGTGCGCTCTACGCTCGTCAGAAGGACGGTTCCGTTCACATCCACTTCACCGTTTCCCCGGAACACCGCGCTCTCTTCGAGAAACTCGTGGCAGAAGTGGCTCCCGCCTACGAGAAGCATTTCGGCGTGAAATACGACGTTTCCTTCTCCGAACAGAAACCATCGACCGACACCGTCGCCGCCAACCCCGACAACACGCCCTTCCGCAAAGCCGACGGCTCCCTGCTCTTCCGTCCCGGCGGACACGGTGCGCTGATTGAAAACCTCAACGACATCGAAGCCGACGTCGTCTTCGTGAAAAACATCGACAACGTCGTGCCCGACAAACTCAAAGAGGACACTGTGAAATACAAACGCTTGCTCGCGGGCGTTTTGGTCACCATCCAGAAGAAGGTATTTGCATGTCTCGAAAAACTCGAGAGCGGACGCTACACGATGGATGAACTCCGCGAAATGTTGCAGTTCGTGCAGAAAGAACTCTGCACCAAGAACCCGGAAACGAAGTTGCTCGAGGACACAGAACTCGCCATCTATTTGGAACAGAAGTTGAACCGCCCCATCCGTGTCTGCGGCATGGTGCGCAACGTCGGCGAGCCCGGCGGCGGTCCGTTCTTGGCATATAATCCCGACGGCACGTTCTCGCCGCAGATTCTGGAGAGTTCGCAAATTGACATGGACGACGCCGAGAAGAAAGCAATGTTCGAGCAGGGCACTCATTTCAATCCCGTCGATTTGGTTTGCGCCATCAAAGACTTCCGCGGCAAAGACTTCGACCTCCCTGCCTTCGTGGACCCGCAGACCGGCTTCATCTCCCACAAGAGCAAAGACGGCAAAGAACTGAAGGCGCTCGAGCTGCCCGGACTCTGGAACGGAGCGATGAGCAACTGGAACACCGTCTTCGTCGAAGTTCCGCTCTCCACCTTCAATCCCGTGAAAACGGTCAACGACCTCTATCGTCCTCAACATCAATGAAAAGCCAAGGGAGTGCCTGCTCACGTCAAGGAGTCGGGCACTCCCGTTTCACAAAACCGAACGAACCCCAATGCCCGTCAATCTCTTCACTCTCTTCATGGCGTTCTTGAAAGCCGGCGGCTTGACCGTGGGCAGCGGCTACGCCATCGTGCAACCGCTCCGCCATGCTTTGGTTTCGGAAAACGCATGGCTGACGGAGGAAGACTTCTCCGCCGACCTCGCCATCGTGCAGGCAATGCCGGGCATCTTCAGTCTGAACCTCGCCATCTGTCTCGGACGACGCATCTACGGACGGCGCGGAACGGCGGCAGCACTGGCAGGCACGCTCCTGCCCGCCCTCGTCATTCTCATCGTCCTCGCCACCTGCTTCGACTCCGTCCGCCACTTCCCCGCCGTGGAATCGTTTCTCAAGGGCGCACGTCCCGCCATCGTGGCGGCGGTTCTGCTGCCCTGTCTGAAGATGTGGCGACACTCGGGCATCGTTCTGAGCACCGTTTGGATTCCCGTGGGCGCAGCGCTCGCCATCGTTTTGCTGGGCGTTTCTCCGACCTACATCATCATCGGTTTGACCGTGCTGGGTCTGCTCTACGGTTTCCTCGTGCGTGCTGACTCCTGACCTACTCTCATTCTCTGTTTCCCATGTTGATTTATCTTTTTCTCCTTCTCAGCTTCTCGCAAGTAACGCTTTTCGGACTGGGTGGCAACCCCGCCGCACAAGTTCTTTTGGAACACGAAATTCTGACCCTGCACAAATGGCTGACTCCCGACCAAATGACGGACCTCATGACGATGTCGCGCTGTCTTCCCGGAGGCAGCATCTTCAACACGGCAGTCTTGACGGGCTACACAGCCACCGTTGGCGCCTTTGGGAACTGGGGTGGCGTCGCGGGTTCGATTGTCAGCGCCTTGGGTCTGACCTGGCCCGCCTTGCTTTGGGCGGAATGCTCCGAACGGCTGAGAAAGGACGAAAAGATTCGCCTCCACCTCGACTGCATCCTCGTGTTGCTCCGCCCGCTCGTTCCCGGACTCATCGCAGCGGCAGCCCTGTTGCTGATGAACACCGAAAACTTCGGCTCACCAACCGATTCGCCGTGGCAACTCGGCGTCAGCATCTTCCTCTTCCTTGCCGCGCTCATCGGCATGGGAATCTACAAACTCCACGCCGGCATCATGATTCTCCTCTGCGGAGTCGCCGGATGGATTCTCTTCTGAAACGTATATCCCGAAGTTCCTTTCCGGAAAATAAATCTTTATAGAACACTCATAAATCCTCACTCATGAGTTTCAATCTTCCCAAAACCGACAAGAAGCGCGTCGTCATCGTCGGAGGCGGCTTCGGAGGACTCAAACTTGCCAACAAGCTCAAGAACAGTTCCTTCCAAGTCGTGCTCATCGACCGCAACAACTATCATCAGTTCCCGCCGCTCATCTATCAGATTGCTTCGGCGGGCATCGAGCCGAGTTCGATTTCTTTCCCCTTCCGCAAAATTTTCCAGCGCCGGAAGAACTTCTTCTATCGCATGGCGGAGGTTCGTTCCATCTTCCCGGAACACAAAATCATCCAAACTTCCATCGGCAAGGTGCACTATGACTATCTCGTCCTCGCCGCAGGCGCAACGACCAACTTTTTCGGCAATGCGAACGTCGAAGAGGAAGCCATGCCGATGAAAAACGTCAGCGAAGCGATGGGACTCAGAAATGCGCTGCTCGACAACTTTGAACGCGCACTGACCTGTGCCACCGAAACGGAACGCCAAGAGCTGCTAAACGTCGTCATCGTCGGCGGCGGCGCAACGGGTGTCGAAATCGCGGGCGCGCTCTCGGAAATGAAAAACTTCGTCCTGCCGAAAGACTATCCCGACCTGCCGAACTCGCTGATGCACATCTACCTCATCGAAGCCGGACCGCGCCTCCTGCCCGCCATGAGCCGGGAATCGTCGGAAAAAGTGGAGCAATATTTGCGCACCATGGGCGTCAACGTCTTGCTGAACAAAATGGTGACGGACTACAAAGACCATCGCGTCATGCTCAAAGACGGAAGCAGCATCGCCACCCGAACCTTCATCTGGGTCAGCGGCGTGAAAGCGCAGCCGGTCGGCAACCTTGACCCCTCGCACCTCGGACGCGGCGCACGCATTGTGGTCGATGCGTTCAATCGAGTGCCGGGACTCGACGGCGTCTTCAGCATTGGCGACCAGTGCATCATGCCCGAGGGCGACGACAACTGGAAAGGCGGTCACCCGCAGTTGGCACAAGTTGCCATCCAACAGGGAAAACTCCTCGCAAAGAACCTCAAACGACTCGAGGAGGGAAAGGAAATGAAACCGTTCCGCTACGTGAACCTCGGCACCATGGCGACCGTCGGTCGCAACCGGGCAGTGGCGGAATTTAGCAAAATGAAATTCGGCGGTTTCATTGCTTGGCTGCTCTGGCTCGTCGTGCACCTGCGTTCCATCTTGGGAGTCAGAAACAAAATCATCGTCTTGTTCAACTGGCTCTGGAACTACATGTCCTATTCTCAGTCGCTCCGCATGATTATCTACGCCAAGAAGGCGAAGGAGGTGAAGGAACGCGAAAAACGTCTCGCCTCCACCCACTGGGGCACAGACCTCCTGAGCGAGGGCTCGGAAGATGTCAGAGAGCCGGAGGAAGACTGAGAAAACGAACGCAAAAGACGGCGAAATTTGGAGTCACCTGTAGAAACTTGTATCAGTTAGGAATGACAAAACCAAATTAAACCCCTTGAAGAGTATGTGGGGCGTTGCCCTGGTGTCAGCTTCCGCTTTGGTCTTATAAGAGCAAGCTCTTAACGCCCAAACCGAAAGCCTGCCACCACCTTCCTCCAGAAGGCTCACATACTCTTCAAGGCGATAAACACAAGATAAACACAGTCATTAAAGAAGAAAGAATGCGACAGCAGAAAGGTTTATTTCATGTTTATCGCCTTGCGATGGATGCAAAACCCGACAGGGTGATGCTGTAGCCCTCAGAAAATCCAGAGCTTGCTCTGGGGATTTTCTGAGGGTTGCAGCATCAATGGCTCGAAAGAGCCATTTTGCATCAAGCGCAAGGGGTGGATTTCTGTTTTTGTTTCTATCAATTGATACAGGGTTATCGGTGGCTCAAAATTTTCCAAGCAATACGGAATGTTTTTGCGGACGGAGCGTCGGCTTTTCCGAGGCATTTTGTCAAAATATTTCGCAATTTCGCGTTTTAACACTTTTGGAAATCGCATTTTTCTGTTGTATATTTGTGTAG
>JBJEAG010000347.1:0-5667 GCA_051868855.1 Alloprevotella sp.
TCTCGTCTCGGCTTCCAAGGCGAACATCGACCTTTCCTTTGAAAAAGCAACTGCCATCGACTTGGCAGGACGCGACGTCTTTGAAGCCGTGCAGACTTCCGTGAATCCGAAAGTGATTGACACGCCGCCCGTCGCCGCCGTCGCCAAGAACGGCATTCAGCTCATTGCGAAAGCGCGCGTCACTGTCCGAGCCAACATTCACCAACTCGTCGGCGGTGCCGGAGAAGATACGATTCTCGCCCGCGTCGGGGAAGGCATCGTCTCCTCCATAGGCTCTGCGGAGACCCACGAGCAAGTGTTGGAAAACCCGGACTCCATTTCGAAACTCGTTCTCTCCAAGGGACTCGACGCAGGCACAGCCTACGAGATTCTCTCCATTGACATCGCTGACATCGACGTCGGCAAAAACATCGGCGCCACCTTGCAGATGGACCAGGCAAACGCCGACAAGAACATCGCACAGGCAAAGGCGGAGGAACGCAGAGCCATGGCGGTCGCCACGGAACAGGAAATGAAGGCTCGCGCACAAGAGGCACGCGCCGAGGTGATTCAGGCGGAAGCCGAAGTGCCCAAGGCGCTCGCACAGGCTCTGAGAGAAGGAAACATGGGATTCATAGACTACTATCGTCTCGAAAACCTCAAAGGCGACACCTCCATGAGAGATGCCATCAGCAAAATCAATCCGAACGACATCCTCGGGAAGAAATAAGACTCTTCGAGAACTATCTACAATTCCTCAAGAAGAATTCTGAACTTCGCGAAAAGCATTTTGAACTTCTCTGAGAAGAAATACCATCACATCTCTGACACATATATAATAATGTATATCCTTAAAACTATGAGAACTATCAAACGCTTTGCAACCTGCGCCATCGCCGCCCTCAGTTTTGCGGGAGCATGGGCTGACGTTCCCTTCACGCCAACCACTCTCACCGAATCGGGAGACTTTGCCGAGAACACGACATGGTACACCATGACCATCGGAGCCGGCAAGTTGCGCATCGCCGACAACAACGGCGCAGAAAAAATCACCGTCGGAGGCTATCTGAACGCCGCTGACGAGAACCTGTGGTGCTTTGTCGGCAACGAAACCGACGGATTCATGATTCTGAACAAACAAGCCGGACCTTCGAAGGCACTCACCGCGCCGACCGCCATCACCAACAGCAACGACGGAACGAGCTATGCCATTCTCGCCGACAAGGCTTCGCTGAACGCTTCCACCCACACAAACCTCTGGAACTTCCAGGCAGCCACCGCCACGAGCAATGGCTCCGCCCTCAGCGTGCAGGGAGCCTACTATGTCAGCGAAAAGGACCACAGCAGCAACATTCTGAACATCCGCAACGGCGCACTGGCGTTCTGGTGTCAGGGATATGACAACGGTTCCGCCATCATCATCTCCCCCGTCAGCAAGTCCTACGTCGTGGACCTCAACAACGGCAGTTTCACCGCATGGAACTCCGGAAACACCTACGCCTCTAACTGGCAGTCCACCGCCACCGACCCGACGCTGACGCTGAACACCGGAGTGAACAACATGAGCGTCAATGGCACGAACATCAACATTGCTGCCGGAAGAAATCTCACCAACAGCACGGGCTCTTGCACGGCTTCGCTGAGCGTCGGCTCAGAATGGGTCATCACGGGCTACAGCTTCAAGTTCAAGAACGCTGCTTCCAACAGCAACGCTCTCACCATCACTGCCGGCGAAGTTTCGAAAAACGTGACGGACGAAGAACAAACCTTCAGCGTCAGCGGACTGGAGAAACAATCCACGGCGTTTGTGGTGGAAGGAGATAACCACGACGTGCTGCTCTCTGACTTCACGGTGCAGGTGACCCGCGCTTTCGTGGAACCCGAGCCTCAACAAGACCTGTTCATCACTCGTTCCGGCGCCATTCCCTACCGAATCCCGGCGCTCGCCGCTGCGAAAAACGGCAACCTCATTGCCATCAGCGACTATCGCCCCTGCGGCGCTGACATTGGCTACGGAGAAGTGGATATCGTTGCCCGCATCTCCAAAGACAACGGCAAGACCTGGGGCACGCAGTTCACCATCGCTGACGGCACCGGCAACTCCGCTTCCCGCGACTGCGGCTTCGGCGACGCCGCTGTGGTCGCCGACCGCGAAAGCAATGAAGTGCTTTTGATTTCTGTTTGCGGAAAGATGCCCTGCACCCAGGGAACTCGCGAGAACCCGAACCCCGTGGCTCGCTTCCGCAGCCACGACGGCGGCGAAACTTGGAGCGCCTACGAGGACATCACCGAACATATCTACTCCATCTTCGACAATCGCTCCGATGCCGTGCGCTCCGTCTTCTTCGGTTCGGGTCGCATCTGCCAAAGCCGACTCGTGAAAGTGAAAGACTACTATCGTCTCTACGCCGCCCTCTGGACGCGCGACAACGGTAACCGCGTGCTCTACTCCGACGACTTCGGCGAGACTTGGCACTCCCTTGGCTACGAAGAGTTCCCCGCTCCGAGCGGCAACGAGCCGAAGTGTGAAGAACTTCCCGACGGTACTGTCGTTCTCAGTTCCCGCACGGGAGGCGGTCGCTTCTTCAACTTCTTCACCTTCACCGACATCGAGAAAGCAGAAGGAAAATGGGGCAGCGTGGCTAAATCGCAAGCCTCCAACAACGGCACCTTCGGCGCTGACTGCAACGGAGAAATCATGATTGTCCCCGCCGTGCGCAACAGCGACGGAAAGGAAGTTTATGTAGCCCTTCAGTCCGTGCCCATGGCGTCTTCCCGCCAGAACGTCGGCATCTACTTCAAGGAACTCTCCTCGCTCGCCGACATGGCTGACCCCGCCACCTTCGCCGCTGACTGGGACGGCAGTCACCAATCATCCTACATTGGCTCTGCCTACTCCACGATGATTATGCAGGAGAATGACTCCATTGCTTTCTTGTACGAGGAATCGACCTACGGTGCTGACTACACGAATGTCTATAAGTGCTACAGTCTGGAGGACATCACCGACGGTGCCTATACCTTCAAGAAAGAAATCAACCACACGGACTACATCAAAGCGCTCCTCAAAGAAAAGATTGACGCCAAGAAGGGGTTGCCCTCCGGAGATGCCGTGGGCATGCTCGATGCAAGCAAAACGGAAGATTTGGAGCAAGCCCTTGCCGACGTGGAGGCGGTCTATGAGAACGACCCTACCGTGGCAGGCTATCTGAACGCCTGCAATCTCATTGAAACTGCCTTCCAAAACGCTTCCATCAAACTGGAAGACGGAAGAGTCTATACCATTCAGAACAAAGCGCACAACAGCAACTACATGACCGTAGGCTCCGACCGCTTCACCGGCGGAGCTGACGGCACGGTTGCCGCTGCGAAGTTTGCTTTCCTCGACAACGAGGACGGCACTTGGAAAATCTACAACAAAGAGGCTGACACCTACGTCGGAAAGATTGGCAACGACTACGCTGCCGTTCCTCGCGCCACCGAAGCAGAAGCAGAGAGTTATCTGGTCTCTTCTTCCACCGAGGGCTGGAGCACGCTCAAGAGCACGACTTCAACCAACACGGCGCACGCTTGGCTTCACGACAACAAACTCTCACCCTGCTTCGTCGTGGGTTGGACTGCCTCCGAAGAGGCTTCCATGTGGAAAATCGTGCCGACGGGAGAGATTCTCTCCGCCATCGAAAGCGTGGAAACCGAAGCAAGCTCCGACAACGTGAAACTCTATGACCTCGCCGGACGCCGCCTGGACCGCGTTCCCGCTCAAGGCATCTACATCAGCTCGGACAGAAAGAAACGAATCGCACGCTGAAAACGCGCATCTCAATTATCTGACGAAAAAATGAAAGTCATCAATCTGGGTGAGCATTCATCCGTCATCAACTGTCACATGGCGCAACTGCGCGACGTGAACATCCAAGGAAACAAAACGCTGTTCCGAAGAAACATGGAACGAGTGGCGCGCGCCATGGCTTACGAGGTGAGCCGCACGCTCCGCTACTCCGAAAAGGACATCACGACGCCGCTCGGAGTGAAAAAGGTTCCGACCTACGACGACCGCATCGTGGTCGGCACCGTCCTGCGTGCCGGACTGGCGTTCCACGAGGGATTCCTCGACACCTTCGACCAGGCAGACTCGGCATTTGTCGCCGCCTACCGCGAAGAGGGTTCCCGCGAGGACATCAAGATTCACGTGGAATACATCGCCGCGCCGGACCTCACGGACTGCACCTTCCTCATGGTCGATCCGATGCTTGCCACCGGCGGAAGCCTCGAACTGTCCTACAAAGCGTTCCTGACGCACGGCAAACCGAAAGTTCTCCACATCTGCTGCGCCATTGCCGCACAAGAAGGCATCGAGCACCTCAAGAAGGCGTTCCCGGAAGACAACGTCACGCTCTGGGTTGCCGCCGTGGACCCCATCCTCAACGACGACGCCTACATTGTTCCGGGACTCGGCGATGCCGGCGACCTCTCCTTCGGCGTCAAACTCTGACCGGAAAACAAATTCAAAAAGAGCCTGCACAACTCCCCTCGGGGCGTCGGTGCAGGCTCAAAATTAAATCCAGATTTACTCCCGCTTCACAGCGTAACGAGCTTCCGCAAATCTCTCCGAAGAGAGTGGGGAAGAGGTTTACTTTTGAAAAAAGGGATACAAATCGTATCCCAACCTTGTTAACCTTAAATCTAATACTATGAAAAACACAGTGCAAAAGTACCCGACCCGCGGACTTCCACCAAAACTAAAGAAAAGATTATGCAGAAACTAAACATCTTTTAACCCGTAAACCCTCAATTTGAGGGGTTCACTTTTACAAATTGAACACTTAACAACTTCTTAACAGCCCGAGATTGCTAAAATGTCCTTAGCTTCTCGGCGCAAAAATCCCAATGAAAAGAACGCTCTCCTGCCTCCTCCGCCCCTTTCGCTGGCTGCGGCGATTCCGAAACCGCTGCGGCTACGGCATTCATTCGCCTTTCGCTTTTCAGTTCGTGACGGGCGTCATCTACGAGGCGGGAGAATACTACGCTTACGAGGCTCTTGAGAAGCGCTACCGAGAAGGCAACGGCTCTGCCTTTCGACTCAAGGACTGCAAACTGCTCTTCCGCCTCGCGAACTTTGCTCACGCTGAAACGGCGTTCGAAACGCTCGGCGCAGAGTCGGCAGCGCGCGAAGCACTTCACCAAGGCTCGCTGACGACGCGCTTTCTCTCGCAACCGGCGTCGGCGGACTTCATCTGCCTCGGACCGGACTTCCCGCCGGAGCGCTGGCGCGAAATGCTGGACTTGCTCCAAGAAGGAGGATTGCTCGTCGTCTCGCACGTTGCTTTCTCCCGACAACGACGCCGCGCCTGGAAACGCCTGCTCACTCACGAAAAAGCGCAAGTGACGTTCGACCTGGCGGACTTCGGACTCATCTTCTTCCGACCGGACCTCCAACGCGAACACCGCACCATTAATTATTATTGACGCTCGTCAAGACGGGTGGCTTTCGCTCGTCGGGGCGCGGATTGGCGCTCGTCGGGGCGTGAGCCACGCCCCTTGCCGCTTGGCGCTCCCCGGCGTGTTTGCATCCGCCCTTCTCTCTGCTTGAAGCGCGTGCCGCGCTTCAAGAAAAAGCGACCCGCCTGCGGCGGAACTTCAACATCGCCACCGTTCCCGCCGATTTCGTCGGCGGACAAGCCCAAACCC
>JBJEAG010000348.1:0-5621 GCA_051868855.1 Alloprevotella sp.
GGGGTTTTGCAGGGGTTTTGCAGGGGTTTTGCAGGTTGCAAAATAGTTGCAAAATGGTTGCAAAATGGTTGCAAAAAGGTTGCAAAAAGGTTGTCGAAGGGAGACGCGGCGCTTACGCACCGCACACGGGGGTTTCTTTTTTGGGTCAAAGAGTCAAAGAGTCAAAAAGTCTAAGAGTCTAAGAGTCGGCGCGGAATCTGTCAAATCCGTTTCATCCGTGAAATCCGTGGTCTCTTTTTGTCTCTTTGTCTCTTTGTCTCTTTGTCTCTTCGTCTCTTCTCCTCAAAGCTTGTAAGTCAGCGTGAGGGCGATGTTTCTGCCGGGGCGGTAGGAGCGGGTCACCTCTTCAACCGTTTTGCGTTCGCCGCTTTGCGTGATGACGTCGTTGAACTGTTTGAAGATGACCTTCTGTGCCAGCGCGTCCTTCACGCCCGCCTTCAGAGTGAAGCGTCCGAAGGTTTTGGAGACGTTGAGGTCGAGCAGATGGCGCGGCATTTCGTAGGCATCGGGAATGCTGACCGTCTGGTCGCCCGTCGAACCAAGGTTTCTGCCGACGCCGATGAGGCGTTTGCCAATCACGTTATACTGTGCCGAGGCGCTCCAATCTGCTTTCTGATAGAAGAGTCCCACATTCACGAGATAGGGCGACTGACCCTGCATCGGGCGTGAGCGGCGTTGGGAAGCGTCGGAGAATTTCACGCGGCTTTTGATGAGCGAAGCGTTTGCCACGAGGGTGAAGTCTTTCAGTCCGATGAAAGCAAGGTTCTTGCGAATGTCCAGTTCCAAACCATAGCTTGTGGCGCGGTCTGCATTTTCGTAAGAATAAATCAGGTCCGTACCGCCGCTGACGGTGTAGGTCCATTCAATCGGGGCGTCGAAGTGCTTGTAGAAGAGAGCCAGACTGACCTGCTCGCCCTCCGAGGGATACCATTCGTAGCGCAGGTCGGCGTTGTGCACATAGCACGATTTCAGGTTCGCGTTGCCCTGCACCGAAGACGCCAGGTCGAAGTCATAATAGACCGAAGGGCTCACCTCGCGGAACTCGGGGCGGTTCACCGAGCGGCCGTAGGAAGCACGCAGTTGGTGGCGCGGGTTGAAGCGATAGGTCATGTTGGCAGAGGGGAAGAAGTCGTTGCCGTCATAGAAGCGGCTCTCCCAACTGCGCTCATAGTCTCTCGTGTTTCTGATGAGTTCCATGCGAGAATGTTCGAAGCGCACGCCGGCATAGAGGCTGAACGCGCCGAAGGGAAGGTTGGCAGCGGCATAGCCCGAAGCGATGAGGTGGCGACCGCGATAGTCGTTGCGCATCTTGGTGTCGTCGGTGAGATAGAGTCCGTTGTCGCCATAGTTCTCCGGCGTGAGGAGTTCGGAGACGAGGTCAAGGTAGCGGAAATCTTGGGGCAGCGTGTTCTGTTCCGGGTTCCATTGATAGATGAAACTGCGTGTGTCATAGTTTCGAGAGCGATATTCGCTGTAGGCTCCCGCCAGCAGTTCCGGTTTGAAGCGGTCGAAGTCGAAATCGTGGCGATAGTTCGCGCCGAGCGAGGCAATGTGTTCTTTGAGATAGGTGAACTCGCGGGAGAGGTCGTTGCCCGTGGTCAGTCCGAGGCGCGCGGGGTCGAGTTGATTGTCCAGCGTGTAGCGGCGACGGTCGGGCAGGTCTCGGTTGGCGTAGGCATAGCCCGCGCTCCAGTCGAAGCGGTCGCGGTCCCAGACGAACTTACCCGTCACCTGCGTGTTGTAGGTCGTACGTCCGGAGTAGTAGTATTCCGCCTCGTGAATCTTGTTGCTTTGTGCGTTGAAGCCGTCGCGTTCGGTGTAGCGGGAAGTGGCGAGGCGGTTGAAGATGTGTTTCCACTCATATTTCCCAGCCCCTCGTGCCGGCACGAACGTCAGGTTCAGCATGCCGCCCAGACGGACGTTGTTGGAGTATTGGCGGTCGATGGCGTGGCGGAGATAGACGCTTTGGTCGTTCGTTCGGTCGTAGGCGCCGAAGAGTGAGTTCTCCATGGGAGCGTAGGTTTGGAACGAGTTGCTATAGTTCAACGCCGCCAACAGTCCCAGCACCGCACCGGAAGTGAAGTCGAAACTGTGGCTGAGGTCATAGCCGAGGTTGAGGTCGGGGCGCACGTGTTTCGAACGCACCGTCCAGTCGTTGTTCAGTCCGCTTCGGTTCAAATCGATGCCCGAGCCGCCCGGTGTCAAGGGTAGTGGCGCATGGATGCCGCCGTCGAGAGCGCGGAAGTTGTCGAAGCCCAGGAAGTCGAGCCCGCCCGTGCGTCCCGAGAGGAAAGAATGGAAGTGAGTCCGGTCGTTCATGCCGGCGCCGACGGAGATTTTCATCTCGTTGCTTCCCGGCACGTCCTTCGTGTCAATCAGAATGAAGCCTCCGGTGAAGTCGGCGGGATATTGCGGCGCGGGCGATTTGATGATTTGCATGTTGCTCACCTGCGACGACGGGATGAGGTCAAAGGAGAAAGAGCGTGTGTCTGCCTCGGTCGAAGGAACGGCGGCGCCGTTCATCCAGACGTTGTTGTAGCGCTGCGACAAACCGCGCACCATGACGAATTTCTGTTCGATGATGGAGATGCCCGGCACGCGGCGAATCACCTCCGAGGCATCCTTGTCCTGTGTTTTTGCGATTTGTTCGGACGAAACGCCGCTCTGCACGACGAGGCTGTTCTTTTGGGTTGAAACGACGCTTCTTTCCGTGTTCTTCTTGCTCTGCGCCGTCACGGTCGCCGTTCCCAGCGCCATGTCTTTCTCCTGCATTCGAATCACGAGCACGGAGTCCAGTTTGGCGGGATTCACGGTGATGCTCACTTTGTGGTAGCCGAGACAGAAGGCAGTCAGCGTGTAGGTTCGCTGCGTCAGCGAAGAAAAAGAAAAGCCTCCATCGACACCGCTCGCAATGGTGGTGCCCGGAGGGTCGATTCGGAGGGTGACGCCCGGAAGCGCCTCTCCGCTTTGTGCGTCAATCACTCTCCCTTTGAAGGAAATTTGCACGTTCTGCGGCGTCAGTTCGGGGATGGCGTTGGCGTTAGCATTGGCGTTGGCGTTAGCGTTGGCTTTGGTGTTAGCATAGGCGTTAGCCGCAGAGATGGAAATGGCGTTGGCGGCAGTCGCTGTCAGAAGGAGCAGGGCTGCCGAGAGGAAAGAAGTTTTTGTTCTCATGATTTTCAATTTCACGGTGCAAAGGACTCTCTTTCGCGTTACACTTCTGTTGCAACCCCGTTACATCTTTGTGAAGGGGCGGGGGCTTTTGTTTCTTCCGATTCTGTACGTCGTGGCAACAGTTTTTCTCTCTTGTATGTTCTGTTTTGCCCGTCGTGGCGATACTTTTTCCTTAGGACTCGTCATTCCCGGATGCCGACTCGTTACTCTTTTCTTGGGAGTTGTCAGTGTTCGCCTTAATGATGAACAGGTGTTCGCCTTAATGATGAACAAGTGTTCGCCTTAATGATGAACAAGTGTTCGCCTTAATGATGAACACTGACAAGTCTTTGGCAAGGAATGACGAATCGGCGGACAGGAATGACGAGTCCCGAGAAAAAAGTTTCGTTTCCCAAGAAAAATCCGTAAAAGAGCGCGAAAAACGCCTCCTCGTTCAGCCGCTCATTCTTTCGAGTTTTGTCCAAATCTCCCCTTTTTGACCCACATTTGGACAAAAGTCAATCAAGTTTTGTCCAAATCTATACCTTTTGACCCACATTTGGACAAAACTCTTCGTTTTCTTCCGTTTCGAGTTCGTAAATTTGGAGCGGAAATAAAACAATAAGATTATGGAGAAACTTATCGGAAGAACACGTGAGTGTCAGGAGTTGCAGTGGGCGATGCAGTCGCAACGTTCTGAGTTCATCATTCTTTACGGCAGACGCCGTGTGGGCAAAACTTTTCTTGTGCGGCGTTTCTTTGAGGACAAGTATAGTTTCCATTTCGTCGGAGCACACAAGAAGAAGAAAGCAGAGCAGTTGAAAAACTTCCGCGAGGCGTTGTCCTACTATTCCCGCCGGGATGATTTGCCCGAGTTGCAGAACTGGCACGACGCTTTCCTTCAGCTGACGCAGCATCTCGAGTCCTGTCCGGACGAGCGCAAGGTGTTGTTCTTCGACGAAATGCCTTGGATTGACACGCAGGGAAACGAATTTGTCGAAGAACTGGAATATTTCTGGTCCGGATGGGTGCAGAATCGAGATGACATTGTGCTCATTGCTTGCGGAAGTGCCACAAGTTGGATGAAAGACAAGTTGGAAGACAATCGTGGCGGGTTGCACAACCGCATCACTCACAGAATGTATCTTCGTCCGTTCTATCTCAACGAATGCCGAGAGTATTTGAAAGAGCATGGCTTTGACTGGGACGAGTATCAAATCCTGCAGTGCTACATGCTCTTCGGCGGCGTCCCGTTCTATCTGAGTCTTTTGAAACCCTATCTCAGTCTGCCCGAGAACGTCGATTCCTTGGTTTTCAGACGAGGCGGAGAGTTGAGCGATGAGTTCAATGAACTGTACAGTGCCTTGTTCAACAAAGCAGACCGTTATGTTGCCATCGTTCGTCTGCTCTCCACGCGGCGCGAAGGCTTCACCCGTAAAGAAATTGAAGAAACGACCGGTTTCGGCGGCGGCAGTCTGACGAAGATGCTGGACAACCTCGAGCGTTGCGATTTCATTGTTTCCTATTCTCAATTTGGCAACAAGAGCAAGCAGACGCTGTTCCGTTTGGCTGATTTCTACACGTTGTTCTATTTCAGATACGTCGAAAACAATCGCAGCCGCGACGAGCAGTTCTGGCAGCATCATTTCACGGAAAGAGGCGTGGAAGCTTGGGAGGGCTTCTCGTTTGAAGAAATCTGTCTGCGGCATCTTCCCCACATCAAACAAGGACTCGGCATCTCCGGCATAGCCACTGAATCCTCCGCCTGGCGCTTCATTCCGCCGAAGGGCGACGAGAGGAAGGGCGCGCAGGTCGATTTGGTGATTAAGCGCGTGGATAAGATTGTGCATCTTGTGGAGATGAAGTTCTCTGACAGTCCTTACGTCATCTCCAAGGACTACGAAGAGAAACTCAGGGCGCGGAGAAATCTGTTCATGGAAATCACGGGTATCAAGAGAGGCGTGGTGCTCACGTTCATCACTCCTTCCGGAGTCTCCCAAGGCATTCATTCGTCCATTGTTCACAGCCAATTAACCGCGAAGCATCTGTTTGCGGACATCTTGTAAGGGATGTTCTATAAAATAGGTTGAGTTGTTTTTTGATTTCTTAGAGATGATATTTTGTGAGTTGAGGAAGGAGCATAGCGGGCTATGTGACTGACGAAACTTACAAAAGTTCGCTCTAAGAATCGAAAAACAACCAAAACGTAAGCACTTTCTTTTGAACATTCCTTATTCCATAATTTATAGAACATCCCTAAGGCAAAAAGCGGGCTGCTCAGTCCGCTTTTTTGCGCAAAAAAATTATTGCTGTCCGGTAAACGGTCTTAATGGACTGATTTCGTCGGTGTTTGCGGAAGACAAACTCACTTGACCGGATGGTGAGTGCTGAAAGCACGAACGAGCCCGACGAGGGAGGGCGAGATTCTAGCCCGGGGTGAAGCGAGCGCAGCGAGCGAGAACCCCGGG
>JBJEAG010000349.1:0-5621 GCA_051868855.1 Alloprevotella sp.
AGTTCCGCCCACCCCACCCTGCGCGAACTGGAGGTGCTGAATCAGATTGCGCAAGGAAAGACCTCGCGCGAAATTGCAGCCTCGATGTTTGTCACCGACAACACCGTGGAAGCCCATCGCAGGTCTCTCTTTCAGAAACTCGGCGCCGTCAATGTCGCAGACCTCATCGTGAAAGCGTTTGAGAAAGGCTATCTCAAACGAAACAGAACAAAGCGCTGACGTTTCAAGAAAACTCATAAATGAAAACCGGATGGCGAGCAAAGCAATCACTCACCATCCGGTTTTTTTGTAAACAAAATTTTTTCTTACGACAAAAAGTCCGCGTCTCACATGTTGTCCAGCGCCTGACGGATGTCGGCGAGGATGTCGTCAATGTCCTCAATGCCGACGCTGAGACGGATGAGGTCGGGAGCGACACCGGCTTCGCGCAACTGCTCGTCGGAGAGCTGACGGTGGGTGTGGCTCGCGGGATGAAGGACGCAGGTGCGAGCATCGGCAACATGGGTGACGATGGCAATCATCTTCAAACTGTCCATGAAGCGAATTGCCTCTTCGCGCGAACCTTTCAAACCGAAGGCAATGACGCCGCACCCCCCGTTGGGAAGATATTTCTGACCGAGCGCATAGTACTTGTCCTCGGGCAGTCCGGCATAGTTTATCCAAGCCACGCGGGCATCGTCACGGAGGAACTCTGCCACTTTCTGAGCATTCTCGCAGTGGCGCTGCATGCGGAGGTGGAGCGACTCGAGTCCGAGGTTGAGGAGGAAGGCGTTCTCCGGACTTTGAATGCTGCCGAGGTCGCGCATGAGTTGGGCTGTGGCTTTGGTGATATACGCCATCTTGCCAAAACTTTCGGCGTAGGCAAGCCCGTGATAACTCTCATCGGGAGCGCAGAGTCCGGGGAATTTGTCGGCGTGTGCCATCCAGTCAAAGTTGCCGCTATCGACGATGCAACCGCCGACGGCACAGGCGTGTCCGTCCATATACTTCGTCGTGGAGTGGGTCACAATGTCGGCGCCCCATTCAAACGGGCGACAGTTGATGGGCGTGGCGAAAGTGTTATCGACAATGAGAGGCACACCGTTGGCATGGGCGAGGCGAGCGAAGCGTTCGATGTCGAAGACGTGACCGCCGGGGTTCGAGATGGTTTCGCCGAAGACGCATTTCGTGTTCGGACGGAAGAGCGCTTGGATTTCCTCGTCGGACATGTCGGGGTCGAAGAAGGTGCACTCGATGCCCATCTTCTTCATGGTCACACCGAAGAGATTGAACGTACCGCCGTAGATGGTGTTGGAAGAGAGAAAGTGGTCGCCGGCTTCGCAGATGTTGAAGACGGAATAGAAGGAAGCCGCCTGACCGCTGGAAGTCAGCATGGCACCGACGCCGCCTTCGAGCGCAGCAATCTTGGATGCCACAGCGTCGTTGGTCGGGTTCTGTAGACGCGTGTAAAAATAGCCGCTGTCCTTGAGGTCGAACAAACGTGCCATCTGCTCGCTGTTGTCATATTTAAAAGTCGTGCTTTGATAGATGGGCAGCACGCGCGGTTCGCCCTTCTTGGGCTGCCAGCCTGCCTGAACACAAAGAGTGGAAGGTTTCATGAGTGTTATATATAATAATGTATGGGTTTCGGAATTTGGACTGCTCTATATTCCCAACGCTCGGTTCAGCGGTCGCGGCAGCCAACGCTGCAGAACGCGATAGCCGACAAGGCAGATGCTCACGGCGATGACGGTGCTGACAACATACGCCGCGAGGGCGACGAGGGGAGGTTCGCCGAGCGTCAGTTGCCACAACAACGTCGTGACAGGGAACAAGACGATGGAATGGGAAGCATAAATGAAGAAACTGCTCTTGGAGAGCCAAGGGTGCGGGGCGCGACGACGGGTGTAGGCGCGGGCAGCATGAAGGAGCACCACCATCGCAGAGAGTTTGTAGAGATGATAGGACAGTCCCTCGGGAAGCAGGTCAGGCAACTTCCAAACTGTATTTTGCGGCAGAGTGTTCCAAATCAACGTAAGCGCAGCAACGAGAAGCGCCGGACGAAGCAGGCGCCGAGTCGTTTCGATGGGGCAAAGACCGTGGATGGAGAAAACTGCACCGAGGGAGAAATAGAACCAACCCGCCATGGTCATGCCAAACGGTTTCACCCAAAGTTGGAAAAGTCCGACCGCACTCAGACCGATGAGAAAGAGAACGGGCACGCGCCGCAACAGGAAGTGGAGCAAAGGAGCGAAAAGCACAATGACCATCAAATCTCTGACGAACCAAAGCGGTTCCAACTGCGGATGAGAAGACGCCCACACGGTCATTCCCCAAAGATTGACAGATGTTTCGGTCGAGAGACTTCCACAAAAAACGTCGAGAGGAGAAAAGTTGAGCAGCAACGCTTTCCAATCGCCGCCTTGAAACAGTGTTTTGAGCGGAGTCATCAAGAAAGCCAAAAGGTTCCAAACGACGTAGGGGAGAAGGAGCGTCATGCTGCGCTTCCGAAGTTTTTCACGTTGGTCAGCAAGCGTGAACGTCTGTTTCTGATAGAAAAACAGGAAACCGGAGATGGCGAAGAAGAGGGGCACTGCCACAGCGGGGAGACTTCGCGACAAAAATTGAACAGGCACACTGAACCACAAGGAGTCCTGTGCTTCAGCTGCCTGCCAAACTTTGTTTTGCGTGTGAATCAACACCACCAAAAGCGCCAAAGGGAAACGCAGCGCGGTGATGTAGGATGTGGGAACCATGGAAACTCTTCTCAGCATCTTCTCAAACGGGTTCTCAGCCAATGGTCAGCAGGGTAGTTCCCTCCTTGACGCTGTCGCCGGGAGCCACGCAGATGCCGGTGATGGCACCGTCGCACTCGGCGTTGATGTTGTTTTCCATCTTCATGGCTTCGAGCACGAGGACGGTTTCGCCCTTCTTGACGGCTTGTCCGTTCTGCACGAGCACCTTGGTCACCACGCCGGGGAGCGGAGCCTTGACGGGAGTGCCGGCACCGGCAGCACCTTTGGCGGCAGGAGCGGCAGCGGGTTCTGCGGCAGCGGGAGCGGAGGGAGCGGCGGCGGGAGCAGCACCTTCGGTTGAAACGGTGGGAAGGTCTTCTTCCAAGAGTGAAGAACCGTGCATGGTCACTTCAAAGGGAATGCCGTTCACTTCCACCTTGGCTTGGGAACCGTTGATGCTGTCGATGGTGACATCAAACTGCGTTCCGTTGATGGTATATTTGTATTGTTTCATTTTTATGTGTGAGTGTTTTTGTTTGTCAAATGTTTTTGCTTGTCGAACTATTGGCAAACAGGAGGGTTAGACAAGAGGAAGAGGATTGATGAGACTGGTGGGCGCGTTCCAGTTGGAAGCACCGGGGGTGACGGTGATGACACCCGGTTCGTCGTCGTGAACCACCTCCACTTCATATTCGATGAGCGCGAGGGCAATGACGGCAGCGAAGGCTTGCATGTCGGCTTCCGAAACCTCGGGGTGCGCGCCGTCAATGAGAAGGTCGGCAATGGTGCCATGCTTTTCGTCCAAGCGAATGGAGAGCACCTTGTCGCCAATGTGATATTCAAATGTTTTCACTTTGAAGAATCTGGTTTAGGGTTTGAAATGCTTCGTGGGAAAGCGGGAACGGGAAAGTGGCAAGGAGGAGGCATATACCATATTATATATATGTCCTCGCCTCCCCCCTTTTTGATTCCGTGAGATTAGAGAGGAATGTTTCCGTGTTTCTTGGCGGGACGGGTTTCTCTCTTGTTCTCCAACTGTGCCAAGGCTCTGCAAATGCGGAAACGAGTGTTGCGCGGCTCGATGACGTCATCGACATAGCCAAACTCGGCTGCCTTGTAGGGGTTGGTGAAGAGGTCGTTGTATTCTTTCTCCTTCTCAGCGAGGAACGCCTTGGGATCTTCCTTCGTCTTGGCTTCTTTGCCGTCGAGGATGGCAACCGCGCCGGAAGCACCCATCACGGCGATTTCAGCGCTGGGCCAAGCGTAGTTAAGGTCTGCCTTCAACTGCTTGCAACCCATGACGATGTGGGAACCGCCGTAGCTCTTGCGGAGGGTGACAGTGACCTTGGGCACGGTGGCTTCGCCGTAGGCATAGAGCAACTTGGCACCGTGGTCGATGACAGCGTTGTACTCCTGACCCGTTCCGGGGAGGAAGCCCGGCACATCGACGAGCGAAACGATGGGAATGTTGAAGCAGTCGCAGAAGCGCACGAAACGAGCAGCCTTGCGGGAAGCGTTGCAGTCAAGCACACCGGCATAGACGGAAGGCTGGTTGGCAACGACACCCACACTCTGTCCGTTGAAGCGGGCGAAGCCGATGATGATGTTGCGGGCAAAGTTGCGCTGAACCTCCATGAACTCACCGTTATCGACCACGGCACCGATGACCTTATACATGTCGTATGCCATGTTCGGGTTGTCGGGAATAATCTCGTTGAGAGAGTCTTCCTTGCGGTCAATCGGGTCGGTGCATTCCACACGGGGAGCACGCTCCATGTTGTTTTGGGGAATATAAGAAAGGAGTTTGCGAATCAACTGGGCAAATTCCTCTTCGCTTTTGGCGGTGAAGTGGCAAACGCCGGATTTGGTGGAGTGAACGCCGGAGCCGCCGAGGTCTTCCTGGCTCACTTCTTCGCCGGTGACGGTCTTCACGACTTTCGGACCGGTGAGGAACATGTAGCTCACGCCTTCCAACATGACAACAAAGTCAGTGAGGGCGGGAGAATAGACAGCACCGCCGGCACAAGGACCGCAAATGCCGGAGATTTGGGGAACAACGCCGCTGGCTTCGATGTTACGTTGGAAAATGTTTCCGAAACCTGCCAAGGCGTTGATACCTTCTTGAATTCGAGCGCCGCCGGAGTCGTTGAGACCGATGCAGGGAGCGCCCATTTTCATGCTCTGGTCCATGACCTTGCAAATCTTCTCCGCCATGGTCTCAGAGAGAGAACCGCCGTTGACGGTGAAGTCCTGTGCGAAGACATAGACGAGGCGACCGTTGATGGTTCCACTACCGGCAACCACGCCATCGCCAAGATATTGTTTCTTCTCCATGCCAAAATAGTGGCAACGATGAAGTTTGAACATATCCATCTCTTCAAAAGAACCTTTGTCGAGGAGGAGTTCGATGCGTTCACGTGCCGTGGCTTTGCCTTTGGCATGTTGCTTTTCAATGGCTTTCTCGCCGCCGCCCAGACGGGCTTTCTGGCGAAGCTCTACGAGCTGTTTGACTTTTTTCAGTTGTTCACTCATATTGAAAGGAATGTATTTGTTTGTTCTTTAAACGAATTACTTTCTTCTTCAAAGAATGGTGCAAAAGTAGTGATAATCTGTGGGAAATTAGAGCAAAAAAGGCAGAAAACACCTATTTCGTGGGTAGAAAATCCGAGAAAGCGGCATGAAAGCCGCTGCTGCTAACCGTTCACAACTCCCAAAGCGTGGGAGGAAGACTCCCAAGACGTGGGAGGAAGACTCCCAAGGCGTGGGAGGAAGACTCCCAAGGCGTGGGAGGGAGACTCCCAAGGCGTGGGAGGAAGACTCCCAAGGCGTGGGAGGGAGACTCCCAAGGCAGTTGGGAGTTCGACTCCCAACCCCTCTGGGAGTTTTTGTGTCATGTTTTTCAGTTTT
>JBJEAG010000350.1:0-5541 GCA_051868855.1 Alloprevotella sp.
CTTGCATCTTAGCCATTCTGACGCACCGCCGAGGGTGAAGCCAAAATCTGTATTTTGACACACCCTCCTTCATATTTCCAGCCTTTCAAGTGATTCCGTCTCTTCGTCTTTTCGTCTCTTTGACTCTTTGACTTTTAGTCTCCCAAAATAAAAATGGAAAAAGTGGTAACGAGGTTCAAAACCTCCTTCTTTCAAGATTTTCGTGACTACGTCGTCATCACGACCGGTCTGCTTCTCTATGCACTGGGCTTCACGTGCTTCATGCTGCCCTACGAAATCACCACCGGCGGACTTGCCGGTGCGGGCGCCGTCATCTTCTATGCCATCGGCTTCCCCGTGCAGTACACCTTCTTCCTCGTGAACATCATCCTACTCATCTTCGCCATCAAAATCCTCGGCTGGCGGTTCTGCGTGAAGACGATTTATGCCGTCTTCATGCTCACCTTCTTGCTCGGAATGGTGCAGGAAGTGATGATTTATTGGTCCGCCCACAATCCCGGACTCTTCCCTGCCGTCAACGAACAAAGCGGACTGCCGCAGGTCGTCAAAGACAACCCCTTCATGTCCTGCATCATCGGCGCCGCGATTGAAGGCATCGGCATCGGCATGGTCTTCCTGAGCAACGGCTCCACGGGAGGCACCGACATCATCGCCTCTATAATTAATAAGTATAAGGACGTGACGCTCGGACAAATGATGATGCTTTGCGACCTCATCATCATCAGTTCCTCGTTGTTCCTTCCGACGGGCAACGTCGAAAAACTGCTCTACGGCTACTGCACACTCATCATCACCAACCTCATTCTTGACTACGTCGTGGACAGAGGACGCCAGTCCGTTCAGTTCCTCATCTTCTCCCGTCGCTACGATGAAATCGCCGCAGCGATTAACAGAACCCACCGCGGCGTCACCGTGCTCAACGGACAGGGATGGTACACGAAAGAAGAGCGAAAAGTGCTCGTCGTTTTGGCGAAGAAGCGCGAAAGCACCAACATCTTCCGCATCATTCAGGGAATCGACCCGAGCGCGTTCGTTTCTCAGTCAAAAGTCATCGGCGTCTTCGGAGAAGGCTTCGACCGCATCAAAGTCAAGGCTGAAAAGAAGAGCACCGAGAACTGACGAGTCATGAGCAGCAACTTCCCCACCGTGGTGCTGACGCCTCAGGGCGGACTGTGCAACCGGCTGCGAGTCCTTCTCTCCGGTCTCAGCCTTTCCCGCGCCGCAGCGGTGAGCGTTTCGGTCGAGTGGGAGAGGGATGACGATTGCCGCGCCCGGTTCGACGAACTCTTCGAACCTTTGGACACGTCCAACTTCTGCGTGTGCCGTCGGCACTGGTGGGCGCGCCCCATCACGAGGCAGAACCTCCACTGGCCGCAACTCGTTCGCGCAGTCTTGGGGTGGGAGGTGCAGCGCGCGAACTATTTTCCCGCCGCTCCCGAAGAACTTCGCTCGCTGGCGGAGCGTCATCGAAAGGTTTATGTTTCCGGCGGCAGCGTTTCCTTCCCCTACGCCCCCTCCCTCCTTCAGGAACTCCGCCCGCTGCCCGAGATTCAAGCCCGCATCAACGCCATCACTCGCGAGTTCCCCGAAGAAATCGTCGGCGTTCACATTCGCCGCACCGACAACACCGTCAGTCGTGCGGAAAGTGAACCCGAAGACTTCGTCAAAGCCATGGAGGAAGAAGTGCAAAAGCATCCCGACGTCGTCTTCTTCCTTGCCACCGACGACCTCGCCGTCAAGAAAGACCTCTGCCGACGCTTCGGCGGAAAAATCCTGACCCTCCCCGTGCCAACGTGCCGCAAAAGCGTCGAGGGCATCCGAAACGCCATCGTCGATTTGTGGTGTCTTGCCCGAACGAAACGACTGATTGGTTCCTATTGGAGCTCCTTCACCGACACTGCGGCGGAGCTCGGCGGCATCCCCGTCACCATTGTTCGCAAGTCTGCGCCGTGACTTCGACCTCCCTCAGCTTTTAACCTGCATTATTCACACTGTTCCGTCACGAAAGGTCTAAATGGCAGTGCATCAGCGTGAGCACAGCGATGACGATGCAGAATGTAGTAAATCCTACTTTCAAAGAGGAAGAGCGAGCACCACGCTGAGGTGTTGCCAGTTAGACCTTGCAGTAGGAACGAGTATGAATAATGCAGGTTAGAACACTCCTATACATATATATATAATGTGTGTCATGAAAAAAATCGTCTTTGCCACGAACAACGCCCACAAGTTGGAAGAAATACGTGCCATCCTTGGCGACCGTCTGCAAATCCTCGGACTTTCCGAGATGGGTTGTCACGATGACATTCCCGAAACGGCAGACACGCTCGAGGGCAATGCGCTCTTGAAGGCGCGTTGGGTCAGTGAGCGCTACGGAGTAGATTGCTTTGCCGATGACACGGGGCTTGAGGTGGATGCGCTCGGCGGACGCCCCGGCGTTCACACCGCCCGCTATGCCTTTCCCGACCGCCACGACCCAGAAGCCAATACCCTCAAACTCCTCGACGAACTCAAAGATGCCGACACCCGCACCGCGCGTTTCCGCACCGCCATCGCCTTGATTCTCGACGGCAAAGAACATCTCTTCGAAGGCGTCGTTGAAGGAGAAATCGCCACAGAACAGCGCGGCACCGAAGGCTTCGGCTATGACCCCGTCTTCATTCCCGAACATCTCGGCAAAACCTTCGCCGAACTGGGTGTGGAAGTCAAAAACGGAATCTCCCACCGCGCCCGCGCCGTCGCCAAACTTGCCGCCTTCCTTCTCGAAGGTTGAAATGTAACGCACTGAAACCTGAAACGCGGCGCATCCGCCAAATCCGTTTCATCCGCGTAATCCGTGGTCTCTAAACTTGAAACGCCAAAGTCTCTTGCTCCCATGAAACCCTCCCTGCTCATACTCCTCACTTTCTTCCTCAGCCTGTTCCGTCCCCTCGGCGCCGGTGCTGCCGACAGCGACTGGACCTATTATCTCTCCTATCACAACGCCACGCAAGTGACGCGCGGCGGGAAGGTCGTCTATGCGCTGATGGGAGACAATCTCATTTCCTTTGACACCGAAGACAGTTCCGTGAGAGAAATTGACCGCGTCGCCGGACTCTCCGACAAAGGCATTGCTTTCATCGGCTATTCCGTCACGGCGAAGTGCTTGGTGATTTACTACAACAACAATAACGTCGATTTCCTCTTAGACGACGGAACGGTTGTCAATCTTCCGCAAATAAAGAACTACACCGAGAACTCGCTCACTGCGGGTTCCCTCACCGTCTGCGGCGACATTGCCGTCGTCACCACTCAGCTCGGCGTCGTTTTGTTGGACGTGAAGCGCGAGGAGGTGAAGGCATTCTACAACTACGACCGCAAAGTCTATGCCGGAGCCGTCATGGGCGGCGACCTCTATCTCGCCCTCTCAGACAAAGTGGTGCGCGGGCATCTCTCCGACAATCTTTATTCTCTTTCAAGTTTCCGAGACCTCTATGGCATTCGCGTGAACCAAATGATTCCCGCTGCCGGAGGAGTCTATATGGTCGTCCCCCTCATCGCCACTTGGACTGAGAAATGGGCAGGCGTTTGCTATGCCGACGTCGCTTCCGGCTCAGACAGACCGACTTTCACTCGTCTCAGCGACCACGTCGTGAAGCGCGGACGCACCGACGGCAACCGCTTCGCCTTCATCTCCGACTCAAAAGTCCTTGTTGCCGATGCCGAACAGCCGATGGATTTGACGGAATACGACTTGGCGGACGGTGGCAACGACGTCATCCCGTTCGGCAGCAGCAACTTCTGGGTGGCACAGGGAAGCCTCGGAGCGCAAGCCTTTGCGCCTTCATCCGACGCAACTTCTCTCTTGGCAACAGGGGAGAGCATCGCGCAGAGCGGACCGCGCCGCGACCTCTGCTACAGTCTTCGCTATGCACCCGACAACACGCTCTACGTCTGCGGCGGACGCCCCGACTATACTGACCATGTCAGAAACGCCGGTAGCTTCTTCCATTTTGACGGAAGAAACTGGGACGACATGGAGGAGGACACCGTCTTGAAACGCACGGGAAATCTTTACGTCAACCTCAGCAGTGTCGCCTTCTCTCCCAAAAATCCCTCCCGCATCTTTGCCACCGCCTACGGCACGGGACTCTATGAGTTCGAAAACGGAAAGTTCGTGAAGCACTATACGCCGAACAACTCCCCCATCAAGTCTGCGCTGCCCTCCACCTCCGGTTCTTTCTTGCGCTATGTTCGCACCGGAGGCTGTGCCTTTGACGAGGAAGACAACCTTTGGATTCTGCAAAACTATGCGGACTCCGTTATTCTCGTCCTCAAGTCCGACGGACAGTGGCAGAGCCTCTATTCTCCCACGCTGAAGGGCGGCGTCGCCAACTCCATCGTCAAACTCGACGGTAAAGGCCGCGTTTGGTCGTCCGTGGAGTTTGAGACAAGTTATTCTTCCGGGTTGAACTGCTATGACTACGGAGGCACGCTCGACGACGACTCCGACGACCGTGAACTCTTCCGTTCCAGCGCCACCAACGAGGACGACAGTTCCGTTTCTATCTATGAGGTCAAAGACTTCTGTTTTGACAAAGACGGACAACTTTGGATTGGGTGCGCCAAGGGAGTCTTCGTCGTGGAAGACCCCGACGAATGGTTCGACTCTTCTTTCAAGATTCTTCAGCCCAAAGTGCCCCGCAACGACGGCACGAACTATGCGGACTATCTCCTCAACGGCGTCACCGTCCATGCCATCGCCGTCGATGGCGGCAATCGCAAATGGCTCGGCACCTTTGGCGGCGGACTCTATCTTGTCAGCCCCGACGGGTCGGAAATCCTGGAGCATTTCACTGCCGCCGACTCCCCTTTGCTCTCCGACAACATCTTTTCTCTCGCCATCAACGAAGAGAGCGGCGAACTGATGATTGGCACCGACGCAGGTCTGTGTTCCTATCGCACCGGCGTCACTCGCGCCATGCCGACCTTGTCGAAGGGACAGATAAAAGTATATCCCAACCCCGTTCGCCCCGAGTTCAACGGCATGGTCACCATCAGCGGACTGACCGACGGGGCAGACGTCAAGATTGTCAGCGCCGGCTCGCAACTCGTCGCCTCCGGCAATGCCGTGGGAGGCTCCTTCCGTTGGGACGTTCGAGACGCCTCCGGCAGACGTGTCGGCTCCGGCGTTTATTACGTCATGATTACCACCGCCGATGGCAGCACCGCCGTCGCCGCCAAGTTCGTCGTGATTTGACCGCCTCGATTATATACCTTATATATACCCAACACTCTCTTCCCGAAATCCTTTCCCAATCTTCTTTTTGCGTAGTCAATGTTTCCATTTTTGCCACAAAATGTGACGAAAATGAAATTTTTTCTTGCTTCTGAGGCGAACCACAAGCAAATATTTTCTACTTTTGCGACATATAACGCACTTATTTAACATCTAACTCTAATTTCTAAATTACTTATCAGTTATGAAAACATCCAAGTTTTTCTTCGCGCTCTGCCTTTGCGCCGGCGCACTGAGTTTCGCTTCTTGCGGTGATGATGACCCTG
>JBJEAG010000351.1:0-1314 GCA_051868855.1 Alloprevotella sp.
GTGCACACGTCCTGCGCACACGTGTGCATTCGTCCTGCGCACACGTGTGCATTCGTGCTGCGCACACGTGTGCACTCGTCCTGTGCACACCAATGAATCGGCAGACAGGAACGACAAATCGGCGGACAGGAACGACAAATCGGCAGACAGAAACGACAAATCGACGGGCAAGAACGTTGCCACGCCGTTCGCGAACGATGTTTTGTCAAGGGAGTTGGTTTTTGTGAGTCCCTGCTGACACAGGGTTTTGCGGATGCCCCTACGAATCTCAGGAAAGACCACGAACTTTGGGTTTCAGGCAGTTGCTGAAGAAGCCGTTTCGTGATGAGCTGTCTGCGTCTTTTTTTCCGGAGCGAGACGGAAGAGGAGCGTGTTTTGGAAACAGATGGATTTGTTGCGGAGAAAAAAGACCGTGGCATCGGCGGGAGAGGAGATGGTGCTGAGGACATATCCCTCGCAGGGATGAAGGATGTGAGCCAGTGTCTCGCCACGCTTCACCTTCTGCCCGGCAATGCACTTTGGCATGAGAATGCCTGCCCGCGACGCCTTGATGTCCACTAAGTCTGTCTGTGCGAGCACGGTGGAATGCTCCGCAGCCCTGCCCGCCATGGGGAGTGTTGCCAGTTGCTTCGCGTTCACAAACTGCCCAATCGCGCGCAGCGTCACTTGTGCCATCTCATGGTCAATCACGTCTGTTGTGCCCGCATAGAGCGAATAAGCTTGGGTGTCCCATATTTGCCAGTTATAGTTCAACAGCACGGTGTCAATGGGTTTCGGGTTGCTGACGAGCACGTAGGGTAAGGAAAAGAGATGCGCTTCATCGACGTTCTCAAATTTGGTGTGAAGAAGGCGCACGTGAGGCAGGAAATTTCCCGGCAGATAGTAGGACGCCAGTTGAATGCCCAGCCGAAACTCCTTGACGAAGTCGAAGATGCCGGCGGCGATGCGTTGGGTGGTTTCCCCTTCGTCGTAGCCCGGGAACATTCGGTTGATGTCGGTGCCGTCGAGAGGCCAGAAGCGTTTCTCAACATTGATGCTCGAGGGATTGGCGCAGGGGATGACGCTGATGCTGACGCCTTCGGCAATCAA
This sequence comes from Alloprevotella sp., assembly GCA_051868855.1. GTDB lineage: Bacteria > Bacteroidota > Bacteroidia > Bacteroidales > Bacteroidaceae > Alloprevotella. The sequence goes on from JBJEAG010000351.1 coordinate 1,090, forward strand.
ATTTTGCTCCTCTGCCTCCTTGAGAATCCGCACCATGCAACTTGCGACATATTGTTGTTGAATTTCGTCGCCTCTCATGCTACCGACGATGCAGAGTGCTTTCTCGCCTTGCCCGAAGGTGTAGGCTTTGATGCGGAAGTCGTCGCGATAGGGGGAAGCGATGCGGAAGATGGTTTGTAGTTTCATGGAGTTCTTTGCGTTAGGGAGGTGTGGTTTCGCGGGATA
>JBJEAG010000351.1:1414-5496 GCA_051868855.1 Alloprevotella sp.
CCTTTAAAGATTCTTCCCACGAGACTGCCTTCATAGACAATGGGGTAGGCGCGGATGGTGAAGAGCTGTCCGTCGCAGGGGCTGATGATTTCGTTCAGCACCTGTCCCGTGAGGGGTTGGATGATTTGTCCGATGCACTGCCCTCGGTGAACGTACATGTCATTGTGGATTTCGGTGACGAAGATGCCGCTGGCTTCTGCGTTGAGAAACTCCACGGCGTCTGCGCCTTGGCAGACAATGCTGTTGCCGATTCTCTCCGGGGCAGGCGGTTCGCTCCAGATGCCCATGTCGAACATGAGGTTCTGAATGCCCGGCAGGAGCCGGTTGCACATGGAGTGGCTGATTCTTCCGCCGACTCCCATTTCCACAACCAAACAAGGTGTCCCCGTCGAGTTGAGAGAGTGGGCGAGGGTGGACTCGAGCACGGTGGCAGCCTGGTGAATCCAGATGAACTCGATGCCCAGTTTTTGGGCGTGAGGCACGAGCCGCTCTGCAGTGGTCTCGCTGATTCTCACTTGCGGAATTTCGCGCAGGAAAATGTTTGAAGCGTGGATGTCAATCACCATGTCAGCCCCCGAAAGGTCGGTGAAGATGTCGTGGGCAACCTTTTCAATCATCGAACCGCGGCTGTCGCCCGGAAAGATTCGGTTCATGTCAAGGTCAAACGCCGGCACACCCCGTTGCATCGTGTCAATGCCCAGCGGGTTCAAGGCAGGATAGATGTCCACAGAGCCATTCAGTTTGTGGAGATTCTCGTTCACCATTTTTGCCAAGAGATGGCAGACATATTGCCCCTCCAGTTCGTCGCCGTGGGTTCCCGTCACCAGACAGAGGCGTTTGCCCTTGCCGTGGGAGAGGTGGTTTTTGACAATGCGGAACTCCTCGTCCACGGGCATTTCAAGAGAGGTCACTGTTTGTATCATGAGTCACTTTGCATTTAACGGTCATTTGTTCTGTGGTCCGGTTGAAGAAGCGCCCTCGGTTGACGGGGCAGTCGTTGGTGTCGCGTCCGTGGGCAACTTTGATGTAGCCCTCGTCTGTCGTGCGGTTAAAAGTCGGGTCGTAACCGAGCCAGCAACCGTTGCGGAAAACCTCAACCCAGGCGTGCGTCTCCCCCTCGCCCGTCACCATGCCGTTGACATAGCGCGCAAGCATGCCGACGGAGCGACAGGCAGCCAGCATGACGTGGGCAAAGTCCTGACACACCCCCTTGCCGAGGCGGAAGGCATCAATGGCAGAGGTGGTGTTGGAGGTGAGGAAACGCTCATAGACCATGCGACCGTGTACTGCCTCCATGATTTCAGCAGGAGTGAGTCCCTTCGCCAGTTGAAGAAGATCGGCATCCCAATGTGTGAGAGGGGTGGGGTAGCGATAGACCTCTGCGGGCGCAGCGTCGGGAATGACGTAGGGGCGGCAGCCGACGATGCCTTTCGAGCAGACAATGAAACGGTCGTGGGGCGGCTCGATGAGTCCGAAAATGATTCTGTTGCCAAAACTGTCCGTGGCGCGGTTCAAGGTGGTGGCGGGCGTCAGTTCCACCGAAGATTCCAGCGTTTGCTGACAAGCACAATCCATGGGCTCCACCCTCAGCTTGAAACTGTGGCGTTGCACATCGGGCGAGAAGCGACACTCGGTCAGAAACTCAAAGGCGTAGGTCTTCACGTTTCCCTCCCTCAGACTTTGATGAGACAAAACAGCCGCGAAATCATTTCGTTGCGGTCGTAGTCCGTTTCCAACATTTCAGTCAGCGTTCGCACCTGCGTTTCGTCGAAGAGGTCGGGGCAGACGTCGAAGAGCTTCAGCAATTCTTCCCAGGTTTCGACAATGCGATAGTGCTTATAGTCAAAGCGCAGACAAATGTCGAGTCGTTCCACCAGTCTGCCGATGGCAAGAAGATGAAAGACGCGTCCGTGCAGTCGTTCGCTCACGCTGCCCCAGAAAGCCAGCAACCAGTCGGTGATGGGTTGCAGATCCGTGATGTTCATCTCTTCTTTTTCAGCCTCTTTGGTGATTTTGTCTCGGCAGAGTTCCACATAGCTGAAAGATTCAGAGTAGATTTCGGGGCGGAGAACGATGGCGTTGTCCATCATTCGCTCGATGACGGCACGCAGCGAAGTCGGGTTGTGCAGGTCATAGATTTGCTGCATCATCTGATAGGACGTGGTGAAGGTGCTGCAGGAGTAACCGTTGATTCTGTTGAGAAAATTGCTGTAGGGCGTTTCTCCGACGGGCACGTCAATCACTTCGTCGTAGGCTTTTCGCATGAGGTGGAGCAGGAGGTAGCCTCTTTCCACATATCTTCCCAGCCAAAAGAGGTTGTTGGCTGTGGTGGCACTGATTACTTTTTCCATATTATATATATAGGTGTGCGCCGGCGGCGCCGTTTCGGGTTTCAGGTTTCAGGTTTCAAGTTCTGCGCTGCTTGAGAGGTTCTGCATGAAGCCGGAGAAGAGCAGTGCAATGATTGGGAGAAGTGTCGTCAAACCATCACCCAAGTGTCTTTGAAGCCACCGCCTTGACTGCTGTTCACCACAAACGAGTTCGGGTCACGACTGAAGCGCGTCAGTCCCGATTTCCACACTTTCGTCTCGCGGCCGGTGATGACAAAGGCGCGCAGGTCGCATTTGCGTGGCGAGGGCTGACCGGTCTCGTCAATGATGTCAAGGTCGATGAAGTCCACCACTTCCTGTGCAATCCAACGCCGCGGGTCTTTGACGATGAGTTGGCGCACTTCCTCAATCTTCTCCGGTGACATGTCCTTTCCAAACATGACTCCATAGCCTCCCGCTTCTGCCACATCCTTGATCACCAACTTGTGGATGTTCTTCAGAATGTAGTCAAAGTCAGACTGAAAGAAAGGAAGATAGGTCGGCGCGTTGTGCAGAATGAGTTCCTCGTGAAGATAATATTCCACCATTTTGGGCACGAAATAGTAGATGCCCTTGTCGTCTGCCACGCCGTTTCCAAGCGCGTTGATGACAGCCACCTCTCCGGCGCGATAAGCCTCCATCAAGTTCGGCACACCGAGCAGGGAGGACGGCTCGAAAGCCAACGGGTCAAGGTATTCGTCACTCACGCGGCGATAGATGGCACCCACGCGTGTCTTCGTGTTCATGCCTTGATAGTACACCTTGTTCCCCTCCACCACGAGGTCTCCCGGGAACGCCAAGGTTGAGTTCGTCTTCTCGGCGAGATAGGAATGCTCAAAGAAGGCGGAATTGTAGCGTCCCGGAGTCAGAATCACGTTGATGCCGCGCCCGTTGTTGACGTAGTCCATCATTTCTCTCAGAAGATAGCCATAGTTTCGGTTGTCCTCAATCAAGTGGTCGCGGAAGGTTTGCGGCGAAGCCTTTCGTGTCACGGTGCGTGCAATCATCGGATAACTTGCTCCGGAGGGAATCCTCAGATTGTCCTCCAAAATCAGCCAGCGTCCGTCCTTTGCTTGCACCAGGTCGATACCCGCGATGTGCGCATAGATTTCTTCGGCGGGAGTGATTCCCTCGCATTCAGGCATATACCCCTTGCTCTCGTAGGTGAATTCCTTGGGCACCACGCCGTCGGCAACGATGTGTTTCTCGTGATAGATGTCAAAGAGGAAGGCATTGAGGGCTTTGACGCGTTGAATCAGCCCTGCCTCCAGCATTTTCCATTCCTCGGCGGGGATTTGTCGTGGAATCGCATCAAAGGGGAAGAGTTGCTCTTTGAACACTCCGTTCTTATATACCCCAAATCTCACGCCAAACCTTTGCATCCATTGATTGACGGACTCCCGTGCGGACAAAAGTTCCTTCATAGTAAATTTCTTTTAGTTAGTTAAGTCGGTTCTTGTGTTGGTTAAGTTGTTTCTTGTTTGTGTTTGTCTTGTCAGCCTTTTTGTGTTGGTCAAGTTGGTTCTTGTGTTGGTTAAGTTGGTTCTTGTGTTGGTTAAGTCGGTTCTTGTGTTAGTTAAGTTGGTTCTTGTGTTAGTTAAGTCTCTTGTTTGTGTGTTTGTCTTGTCATTTTGTAAAGAGAAGGAAGATTCCTTGTAACAAAATGCAATGCAAAATTAGTTATTATCTTTCAATATGCAAGAGAATCTCAAG
>JBJEAG010000352.1:0-5493 GCA_051868855.1 Alloprevotella sp.
TTCTGCTGACAACGTTCCCGCCACAGACACGGCGTGGATTTCCAACTGTTGGGCGGCTGCACGCAGTCAGAAAGAACTGAACGGCTGGGAAAGCATCGCGCTTGTGATTGACGAGATTCAGAAAGTGAGCAACTGGAGCGAAGTGGTCAAGAAAGAATGGGACGACGACACCTTCCACGACCGCCACATCAAGGTGTTGCTTCTCGGAAGCAGCCGCGTGCTGCTCGAGAAAGGTTTGTCAGAATCTCTCGCAGGACGGTTCGAGGAAATTCGCATGAGCCACTGGACCTATCCCGAAATGAAAAGTTGTTTCGGTTTTGACGTCAATCAATATCTTTACTACGGCGGCTATCCCGGTGCCGCTTCGCTGATTGGAGAAGAGGAACGTTTTGAGCAATATGTTCAGTCCGCCATCATCGATGCCACCATCAATAAGGACATCCTCCTTGACACTCCCATCAGCAAGCCGGCTTTGCTGAGACAGACCTTTGAGTTGGGTGCTGCCTATTCCGGCAATCTGCTTTCGCTGAACAAGATGTTAGGCTCTCTGCAAGATGCAGGAAACACGGCAACGCTGGCAAGCTACGTGAACCTTCTGAATGAAAGCGGACTGCTCTGCGGACTGCAGAAATACAGCGTTGATTTGTCACGACGGAAAGCAAGCATTCCCAAATTCCAAGTCTATAACAACGCGCTGAAGGTGGTGTTCGGACAACAGACATTGCCCAACGCCATGATGGATCGAAAGGTTTGGGGACACATCTTTGAATCCGGCATCGGCGCCTTTCTGGTCAGTCAGGCGTTTGTGCATCGCTTCGAGGTCTTCTACTGGCGTGAACGAAACGATGAGGTGGACTTCATCTTGCGAAAGAAAGGTTCGCTGATTGCCATCGAAGTGAAAAGCAACGCAGAAAAGAAGACAGCAGGATTGGAACGATTCAAAGAAATGTTCCAACCCAAACAGGCTTTCATCGTCGGCGACGGCGGAATCGGAGTGGAAGACTTCCTGTCCACCGACATAAACCGGCTGTTCTGAAACAGGAAAGAAAACTGCAGAAATCAAATGCAACGGTCTTGAAACATCACCGAAAGGGCGTCAAGACCGTTGCATTCTTTTTTTTGTCCGTGAAGTTTGCAAACGCTTAGAAGACATAAGCGACGTGAACCTGGAAGGTGTTGGTCTTATACTTTAAGCGATAGTCCACGTTGCCTCCTGCATCGCCGCCGAAGTTCTCGAAGATGGCTTTGCCGGTGTGGCTCAGCGCGAAGTTGTAGCCCACGCCGACGTCGAGGTGTTTGAAGAGGCGGACGCCGGCGCCGACGTTCCAGGTCGTGTTGAGGTTGCGCGTGCTGAAGTTCGTGCCGCTGCCGAAATTGCTCCAGCTCATGTTGTTGATGGCGAAGCCGAACTGAGGACCGGTGGAGGCATAAACCTTTGCCACGTCGCCGAGACCAATGCTATAGACAAGGTTCACGGGAATCTCGAAGGAACGATAGGTCTCCGTCTTGTCGTTGATGTCGAGATAGCGTTCAGAGTACTGAATGGCGGCGTTGAAGCCGAGGCCGATGCCGCTGGAGAAACTGATTTTTGGTCCGACATACCAGCCGGCACGGTTGGAGGAGGAGAGACGGTTGCCGTAGGCGTCGGTGCCGCCGCCGTCGAGTTTGAGTTTCGTGAGGTTCATACCGGCGTCAATGCCCCAGCTGAAGCTCTGCGCCTTGCTCTCTGCGGCGAAGAAGATGCCGAGGGCGAGCACGAAAGTGAAGAGAAGAGAACGTTTCATTGTGAGGATTTTTCGGATTATGTAAAAGTCTTTCGGATTATACCTATATATATAATGTGTACCAAAAGCCAAGAAGGGGCGTGAAGCACACTCGGCGCGACACGCCCCCTCCGAGATGAAATATCTTTAGAACGGGAAGAACAAAGGAATGGTCAGGATGGCAACAATTCCCATGATGATTTGGAGAGGTACTCCGACCTTCACGTAGTCCATGAAGTTATAGTGTCCGGCGTTCATGACCATGGCGTTGGGCGGCGTGCAAATCGGAGTGGCGAAGCAAGCAGAGGCTGCCACGGCGGCTGCCATCATGAACGGCGTCGGCGAAACGCCCAACTGTGTGGCGGCTGCCCATGCAATGGGAGCCACGAGAATGGCGGTCGCGGAGTTGCTGATGAAGGTGGAGAGCACGGAGGTCACGAGATATACGCCGGCCATTGCCGCAATCGGTCCGTAGGCGTGAAGGTTCTCGACGAGAGTTGTGGCAATCCATTCGGAAATGCCGGTCTTGGAAAGCGCCGTGGACATCGGCATCATTGCCGCAATGAGGACAATACTTTCCCAACCAATCATCTTGTAGGCTGCATCGACACTTCTCACGCAGCGGGTCAGCACCATGAGCAAGCCGGCGATGATGACGGAGGCGACGGGCTTCACACCAATGTAGTCGGCGAAGACCATGCAAAGCACCATGACGGTCATGATGGCTGCTGCCAAGGGAGCCTTGTGGTCGAGCGCCACGCTTTCTGCGTCTTTGTTGGGAGAACCGATGACAATCCACTCGTGGTTTTTCTTGTTCATGCTCTCAATGCCTTTCCAGTAGCCGTGGACAAGCAGCATGTCACCGGGTTTGATGATAGAATCGAGCACGTCGTCGAAGATATATTTACCATTACGCTTAATCGCCAACACGCTGACGTTGTAGCGTTCCTTGAAGTTGGCGCTTCGAAGCGGGCGGTTAATCATGGCGCTTTCGGGAGAGATGAGCACCTCGGCGATACCTATTTCGTAGAAGTCAAGTTTCGCTTTGCCCTCCGTTTCCTTGTCCTCAAAGACGGTGAGTTGCTGTTCAGCGGCAAACTTCTCGACCTTGTCTTTGTGACCGAGCACGTAGAGCGTGTCGCCGGAGTGGAATTGCGTCGAAACGGAAACCGGTTCCTGGATGTTGGTGCTGAAGACCGTGCGGTTCGAGCGGCGCACCTCGAGGATGGTCACGCCATACTTGCTGCGGATGTCAAGTTCGCCGACGGTGCGACCTTCGAGCGGCGACATCTTGTCGGGCGACTGAAGACGGAAGACGAGGTTGTCGATGTGATACTCATGAAGCAGGGATGCCAAGTTGTCTTCTTCGCCTTCGGCATCGCTTTCCTTTGACTTCTTGCCCATGAAGAGGCGGCAGAGGGGATAGAGGAGCAACAGACCGACCGCCAAACAGATGATACCGATGGGGAGGAAGTCGAAGAAGGCGAAACCCTCTTTACCGTTGTCGCGCAAATAGCCATCGACAATCAAGTTGGGAGGCGTACCGATGAGCGTCAGAATGCCACCCATTGAACTGGCGAAAGCCAAAGGCATCATCAGTTTGGCAGGACTGGTGCCGGCGGACTTCGCCATGGCAAGGATGATGGGGAGCAGCAGCGCAACCGTACCGGTGTTGCTGACGAAGGCTGCCACGACGGCGGTGACGAGCATCACGAGGAAGAAGAGTTTCACCTCGTTCGTTCCGGCGAGTTTGAGCAGACGTCCGCTGATGATTTTGGCAAGTCCCGTCTGGAACACGGCTCCGCCGACCACGAAGAGACCAATCATCATGACCACTGCCGAGTTGGAGAAACCGGCGAGCGCCTCTGACGGAGTGAGCACGTTGGTGACGAGCAACAGTGCCAGAGAGCAGAGAGCGACAATGTCGGAGCGCACCTTGTCTGCCATGAAAGCCACGATGGTGAGTCCGAAGATGACAAGCACGATGCCTACTTGTCCGGCGGGAGAGGAAAGCATTTCTCCCAACTGTGACAGCCACCCGCCGGCTTGCGACAAGGCGACCATCGCTTCAGAAAATAATTCCATGAGAAATGTATTGTGTGAGTTTGTTACGTATTTCTTTTCGCAACGGCACGACGCTCGGAGAGCATTTGTGCAAATTCCGCGCGAAATTACGGATAAATGCACGAATGAGCAAGTTTCGCCGTGTAAATCAAGCAGATTTCAAGATTTTGAGGAAGAATCTGCCGTCATTTGCGACAATCAGAAAGCAAACGGAGAGGTAAGAACGACGGCGCGAGCGAAATCGAAAAAGGCTGCGCCGAGGGAGTTCGGTGCAGCCTTTGAAAAGGAGAGGATGTCGGGAGCAAACTATACATTAATATATATATACGCTTTCTCGCGGTTTCGCTCGCCGACTCCGGAATTAGTCGTGGTGGGGACGGCGCGGGGGACGGCCTTCACCGCCTTCGCGACGGGGACGACGGGCGGGACGGTCTTCCCATCCTTCGGGCTTCTCTTCGAGCACGCGGTGGGAGAGACGGAACTTGCCGGTCTTGTCGTCGATTTCGAGGAGTTTCACCTGGATGGTGTCGCCTTCCTTGATGCCGGCTTCTTCCACCGTTTCGAGACGCTTCCAAGCAATCTCGCTGATGTGGAGCAGACCTTCTTTGCCCGGCATGAACTCTACGAAGCAACCGTAGGGCATGATGCTGACCACTTTGGCGTCATAGACTTCTCCCACTTCGGGGATGGCAACGATGGCGCGAATCTTGGCAACGGCAGCGTCAATGCTTTCCTTGTTGGGACCGCTGACCTGAATCTTGCCCACGCCGTCTTCTTCGTCAATCGTGATGGTGGCGCCGGTTTCTTCCTGCATGCCCTGAATGATTTTACCGCCGGGGCCAATGACTGCACCGATGAACTCCTTGGGAATCTCGAAGGCTTCGATGCGGGGCACGTGGGGTTTGAGTTCGGGACGGGGTGCGGGCATGGTCTCGACAATCTTGGAGAGGATGTGCTCGCGTGCCTGCTTGGCTTGAGCGAGTGCCTTCTCGAGGATTTCGTAGGAGAGGCCGTCGCACTTGATGTCCATCTGAGTGGCGGTGAGACCCTTGGCAGTACCGGTGGTCTTGAAGTCCATGTCGCCGAGGTGGTCTTCGTCGCCGAGGATGTCGCTCAGAACGGCGTATTTGTCTTCACCCGGATTCTTGATGAGCCCCATGGCGATGCCGCTGACGGGGGCTTTGATGGGCACACCGGCATCCATGAGAGCGAGTGTTCCGGCGCAGACGGTAGCCATGGAAGAAGAACCGTTGCTTTCGAGGATGTCGCTGACAACGCGAATGGTGTAGGGATAGTCTGCAGGAATCTGACCCTTGAGGGCACGCCAAGCGAGGTGACCGTGACCGATTTCACGACGACCGACGCCGCGCTGTGCTTTGGCTTCGCCGGTGGAGAAGGGCGGGAAGTTGTAGTGAAGGAGGAAGCGCATGTAGCTCTTGTCCAACACGTCGTCCACCATCTTCTCGTCGAGTTTCGTGCCGAGAGTGGCAGTGGCGAGTGCTTGGGTTTCGCCGCGGGTGAAGATGGAAGAGCCGTGAGGCATGGGGAGCGGAGAAACTTCACACCAGATGGGACGGATGTCGGTGGTGCCGCGACCGTCGAGGCGCTTGCCTTCGTCGAGGATGCAACGGCGCATGGCGTCGCGCTCCACGTCGTGATAGTAGCG
>JBJEAG010000353.1:0-5477 GCA_051868855.1 Alloprevotella sp.
AGTAAGAGGTCAAAAGGGTCAAAGAGACAAAGAGTCAAAGAGACAAAGAGTCAAAAAGGGCAAAGGGGTCAAAAAGGGCAAAGGGGTCAAAAAGTCGGTGACCGATTCAACCCTCAAACCTCTCAAACAACCCTCAAACCTCTCAAACAATATTCTCCGACACCCCTCCGACAACCCTTGAACAACCCTTGAACACCTTGTTCAAACCCTGTTCAAACCCTGTTCAAACCCCTCAAAAAACTCCCCTCCGTCTCTTTGACTCTCCGTCTCTTTGACTCTTTGACTCTTCGTCTCTTTGACTCTTTGACTCTTTGACTCTTCGTCTCTTTGACTCTTTGACTCCCCAAAAGACCCCCTGTGCGCGATGCGTCAGCGCCGCGTTCCCTTTGTCCCACGACTATGAACACACTGAATCCATCTTTCCTTCGCCACTGCCTTTCCGTCATCCTACTTTCAGCGGGAATGGTCGGAGTCTGCTCTGCCTTGACGGCTTGCACGGACACGGTGGAAGACCAATACAGTCGCGAGGTGAAGGCATACTTCTACTTCTCGCCGGTGACGGCGGCGTTCCCGTTGCAGGCGGCAGTCACCTCGCCGGGAATGTGGACCACGGTCGAAGCCGTCAGCGAGCGCACCTACCGTTTCGTCTCAAACGACGGGCGCAACTCAACGCAAGCGACCTCCAACCCGCAAAACGGGACTTACTCGCAACCGTTTGAGTGCGTCATGGGGTTCATCGTTGGAACGCCCTCCGTGCCCGACCTTCAAATGAACTTCGTCCCGATGGCATTTGACCTGGCTTGTCCGACCTGCTTCCGCGGTTCTCCTTCAAAGAACCACAAACTGCGTTTCACGGGTGCCGGCAAGGAACAGGTGACCTGCTCCTTCTGCGGCGAAACCTTTGACCTGACCCAGAACGGTGCGGGCGACCAAGGCAACCGCCTGCTGCGCTACCCGCTGACCTACTCCCCCGCCACCAGCGCGGTCTTCGTCAGGAATTGAAGTCAAATCAATAATATACCAAATAACTCAATTTAATCACCATGAAAAAAATTCCATTACTTCTGGCTGTAGCCGCACTTTCGTCGGGAGCCTTGCAGGTTCGCGCCGATGAGGTGAAGCTCACCACGGGGCTCACTCCGGGTGAGAAGCTTCAAGTCGCCTTCAACAGCGACGTGCAGCTGAAACTGACATGGGGAAACGCCACCGAAGAAACGGTGAACTGCCCCGGCGGTCCCATGGAAATCGAGGTGAAGGATGCAGACCTCACCATCTCCACGGTTTCCGGAAAAATCTATTCACTCTTCGTGCAGGGCAACAAACTCTCTGCACTCGACGTCTCCAAAGCCACAAACCTGAAACAGCTCTTTGCGGCAGACAACGAACTGACGGAACTCAACACCACAAACTGCACGCAGCTCGAAGAGATTGACGTGCAGGGCAACAAACTCGCCACACTGGACCTCCAGAAAAACACCAAAATCAAGGATGTGAACGTGGCGCAGAATGAACTGACAGGCACTAATCTCAAACTCAGCGCCACTGCCAGAGTTCGCAACTATGTGACTGCCCACAACGAACTGACCAAAGCAAGCACGGTGTCCATGAACCTTTATGAAGTGAAGACGCTCTGGGTTCAGCACAACAAGGTTCCCTCTTCTCTCGCACTCAGCGGAACGGAAAACCTTCGCTCCCTCTGCGCCTCCTCCAACGAACTGACTGCCCTCACCATGGGCAACGCTCCGGTGTTGAAGGAGTGCTGGGTGGACAACAACCAACTGACGTCGCTCGACTTCAGCAAAGGCTCCCCCGTGCTGGAAGCCCTCGTTGCCAACGACAACAACATCAGCACCATCACCTACGACGTGGCTTGCAAAGGCATCTTGGACTATGCTTATCTCCAGAACAACGCACTCTCCATCCCCTCCATTCCCAGCGTCACGAAGGTTGGAGCTGTCACCCGCTATTCTTTTATGCCTCAGAGACCCTATCAGGCAGAAAGTACCTACGCACTCGACACGGCGCACGACTTTAACATCTACAACAAGAACGGATATGGCATCAACACCAATCCCAACTTCGTCTTTGTGAACGGTGAGGGTTACACACTCGTGAAAGGCACGGACTACAATCAAAGTGCTACGAGAAAGGTCACCTTCCTCGTGTCGCATGCCAACGTGACGCTCCACATGACCCAAGAAACCAACTTGCCCGGCATGGAGTTTCTCATCGGTCCCTTCACCGTGGGCACTCCGACCGGCATCACTGACGTGAAAGTGGACGGCAACCTCTCCGTCGAAGGCGGCGTGGGCACACTGACCGTCAGCGCCTCCTCGCCCGAAGCACTCCGCGTCGTTTCAGTGGCAGGACAGACCATCGTGGCAAAGACCGTTGCCAACGGCACCACCACGCTGTCCCTCCCCGCCGGCGTCTATGTCGTCAACGGAAAGAAAGTGCTCGTGCGCTGACCTCGTCGGCAGATTCACTCCTTTATATATATAATAGAATATAAACACACAGAAATCACATGAAATCCTTCTATAAAGCAAGTCTGCTCGCGCTCGCACTGTTCGGACTGACCGCCTCGGCGCAAAGTCTCAAGACCGACGAAGACGCGCAGAAAGCTCCCTACATCATGGCGAGCAAAGACGTTGTCGAAGTGAACTACAATGCCGGATTCAGCACCGTGGCTGTCATGGCTAACTTCGACGGATATGAGGTGGTGAAGAACACGGCTGACGCTGACTGGGTCAGCTTCCGCAAAGAAGCCAACGGCAACATCACCTTCTTCACAACCTATAACCTCGAGACCACTGCTTCCCGCAGTGCCACCTTCACCCTGCGCAACGCCGACGGCACAGCCTCCTGCGACATCTCCGTGGTGCAGGCTGCCAACAACGCTGCCGAAGACATTGGCGACGTGCTCGTTCCCATCGCCTCTGCCACCGCCTCCTCCACCAACAGCAGCAGTGAGGACATCACCAAATCCTACGACGGCAACGTCAGCACGCTCTGGCACTCTGCCTACAGCGGTTGCACCTTCCCCGTGACCCTCACCTACACGCTGAAAGAGGCGTCCCACGTGGACTACATGGTCTATACGCCGCGTACCAGTGGCGAGAACGGCTGCTTCGGAGAGGTGAAGGTCTATTATGCCACCTCTGCCGACCCCTCCTCTTGGGTGCTCGTGAAAGAGGCTGACTTCGGAAAGTCTAATGCTCCCTCCACGCTGGAGTTCGGCGAGAACGGAAAGGACGATGTCTTGAAAGTGAAGATTGAGGTTTATTCCGCAGGCTCCGACAAGCCCTCCACCAACTACGCTTCCTGCGCTGAAATGGGATTCTACTCCATCGATGCCGGACTCTTGGAAGCCATGAACAACATCTTCACCAGCAAACTCTGCAACGAACTCCGTCCCGGCGTGGATGCCGCAGCAGTGGCTGCCATGACGCAACCCTATCTCAAGGTGCTTGCCACCAAACTGCTCGAAGGCAACTACTCCACTCGCTACAGAGTCGGTTCTTTCGACTGCTACCGCAATCGCTATACTCTCCAGAGCGAACTCTGCACCAGCAACGCCTACGACCTCTACGAGAATCCGACCGGTATCTACGTGAACAAGGGCGAACAACTCGTGGTCTTCGCCGACAAGATTGATTCTGACTATCCCGTCGAACTCTGCATCGCCAACTTCAGCAACAAGGCGGACATCGAAGCGGAAGGACAAGCCACCTCCTACTACTCTCTGAAGAACGGCATCAACGTCTTCACTGCCCAGAACCGCGGTAATGTCTATGTCAGCTACTACTCCAACCACGAGACCTCCGCTCCGCAGGTGGACCTCCACTTCGCCATGGCTCGCGAGAACGGCTACTTCAAGCAGGGACGCGACAACAACGACGACTGGAAGCAGATTCTCGACAACGCCATCAGCGACAACATCGACATCCTCAGCAACCGTCTCCACGTGGTGGCTCCCGTGCAGCAACTCCGCCTCGGCAAAGTCACCAACGCTGAGAAACTCGTGTTGATTTATGACAGCCTCATCTATCGCGAACGTGAAATCATGGGTCTCCCGCAGCACAACTGCGAACCCAAGAACCACCAGTTCGCCCGTCCCGTCAAGAGCGGCATGTTTGCCGACGGTCTCGGTGCTGCTGCCTACTTTGACGCTTGGGTCGGCTGGACCAGCCACGAGGACTTCGAGTTCTGGGGCATGGCACACGAACTGGGTCACAACAACCAAATCTCTCCGGGATTCAAGTGGCACGGATGCGGCGAAACAACCAACAACATCTATGCTTCCTGGGTGGAACATAAACTGAAATCCAAGAAGGCTTACGGCAACGGCTACCACCGCCTCGAGGACGAAGTCACCGGCATCGAAGACTATTCCGGCATGCGCGGCGGCCGCTTCCAGGTATATCTCGAAGAAGGCGTGCGCAAAGGCATCTCTTGGCAGTTGCAGGATGGTTGCGACTACTACGGCAGCACTCCCAACGAGAAGACAGTGACCGACGAGGACGAGAACGGAAACGCACTCGGCACCGTCACCGCCCTGACTCGCAACTATGACCACTTCGTCAAAGTCGTTCCCTTCTGGCAACTCTCCCTCTGGACCGAGGAATGCGAAAAAGCACCCGGCGCATGGGGCAACCTGATTCACTCCTATCGCACAAGCTTCAACCCCTCCACCTTCAACACTGCCGGCAAACAGCAGATTGAAATGATGAAGCGCTACATGGACGGCTGCGGCATCGACCTCTGCGACTTCTTCGAGAAAGCAGGTCTCCTCAAACCGATTCACGCCTACATCGAAGACTACTCACCGGGTTGGAACGTCATCACGCAAGCCATGTGCGACGAACTGAAGTCCTACATCGCCGGCAAGGGCTATCCCAAAGCACCCGCCGCTCTGAACTACATCAACGCCTACAACTACGAGAACTTCCGCAACGAAGTGCACCTCGCTGAAGGCACCGTGGGCAACGGATGTACGCTCCAGACCAACAAGGTGAGAGTTGATAACGAAGCATGGCTCGGCGCCGTGGGTTACGAAACCTACAATGCCGCAGGCGAACTCATCCGCATCACCATGTTCGGTCTCGGCGACAGCCAGATTTCTTCCAAATACACCTACGTCCTCTTCCCCTCCGATGCTAACTACATCATGGCAGTGGGCTATGACGGCACCAAGGTGAAGATTTACCAGAAGTAAGTCGAGACTCCTTTATCAAAAACTCCCGCAGGTTGCACCGTGCAAATCCTGCGGGAGTTTTTGTGTATAAAAGGTTATTGCTGTCCGGTAAACGGTCTTAATGAATTGAATACGTTGATGTTTATGGAGGACAATCCCCCCCTTGACCGGATGGCGAGGGCTGCAGGCCCGATGAGGGAGCGCAAGCGACCGAACTTTAGTTACCTCAAGTCTGGCTGCGGTTCGGCAAAACATTCAAGCAAGCTTGATGTTCTGCTCT
>JBJEAG010000354.1:0-5474 GCA_051868855.1 Alloprevotella sp.
CAAAGACGGCGAACTCTATCTCAAGGAACGCATCAAAGACCTCTTCAAAACGTCCAACGGAAAATACATCGCGCCGCAGATGATTGAGTCGAAACTCGTGCTCGACAAATATTTCGACCAGGCAGTCATCGTCGCCGACGAGCGCAAATTCGTCAGCGCACTCATCGTGCCGGACTACAAACTCTTGGAGGAATATGCCAAATCCCACGGCATTGCCTTTGCCTCACGCTCCGAACTCTGCAAACACGCAAAAATCATGGAGTTCTTCACCGAACGCATCGAAACCCTGCAGCAGGACTTGGCGCACTACGAAAAAATCAAACGCTTCATCCTCCTGCCCGAACCCTTCACCATGGAGAACGAAGAACTCACCAACACGCTCAAAGTGCGCCGACGAGTGGTCTATGCGCACTATGCTGACCAAATCGACAAAATCTATGCGGATGCCGAAGCGGCAGCCCATGCTTGACAAATAACACTTAGAAATGATTACTTCAGACCAACTGAAAGACGCACAAACACGTGCCGAAGCTCTCTACAAATATCTCGACATCGAAGCCAAAACCATGCAGTTCCAAGAGGAACAACTCCGAACGCAGGCGCCCGACTTCTGGGAAGACGCCAAACGCGCCGAGGAGCAAATGAAAAAGGTGAAAACGCTCGAGAAATGGATTGAAGGCTACAAACACGTGAAGGTGCTCGTCGATGAACTGGCGCTGGCTTTTGACTTCTACAAAGAAGAAATGGTCACCGAAGAGGAAGTCGATGAAGCCTACGCCAAAACCATCGAAGCTCTCGAAGAACTGGAAATGAGAAACATGCTCCGACAGGAGGAGGACTCCATGGACTGCGTCCTCAAAATCAACTCCGGAGCAGGCGGCACAGAAAGCCAGGACTGGGCGCAGATGCTGATGAGAATGTATATGCGCTACGCCGAAGCCCACGACTACAAATGCACCATCTCCCATCTCCAGGACGGCGACGAGGCAGGCATCAAAACCGTCACCATGGAAATCGAAGGCGACGATGCCTACGGCTACCTCAAAAGCGAGAACGGAGTGCACCGACTGGTGCGCGTCTCGCCCTACAACGCCCAAGGCAAACGCATGACTTCCTTCGCCTCCGTCTTCGTCACGCCGCTGGTCGATGACACGATTGAAGTCTATGTCGATCCCTCCAAAATCTCTTGGGACCTCTTCCGCTCCGGCGGCGCCGGCGGACAGAACGTGAACAAGGTGGAAACGGGCGTGCGTCTGCGCTATCAATACAAAGACCCCGACACCGGCGAGGAAGAAGAAATCCTCATCGAAAACACGGAGAGCAGAAAGCAGCTCGAAAACCGAGAGAATGCCATGCGACTCCTCCGCTCGCAACTCTATGACCGCGCCCTCCAAAAACGCAAAGCGGCACAGGCGAAAATCGAAGCGGGAAAGAAAAAAATCGAATGGGGCAGCCAAATCAGAAGCTACGTCTTCGACGACCGCCGCGTGAAAGACCACCGCACCGGTTTCCAAACGAGCGACGTCAACGGCGTCATGGACGGCAAACTCGACGGCTTCATCAAAGCCTATCTCATGGAATTCTCCGAGAACGAGCCGGAATAAACCCGCCGCCGACACACATTATTATATATATAGGAGCAAAACCTCAAAATACGACATACTATGAACAAACTGAAACACCAAGCAAAGAAAAAGGCGCGCGAGGCACGCCAGGCAAGACAAGCAAACCGAGTGGTCAACGGCATCTTCATCGCCCTCATCCTTCTGATGGTGCTGGCGCTCGTCGGCTACTACCTCTTGCAATAACACACTTTCCGAATTTACTGAAAGGTATTCTCTCCATTAATATTCACGAACCTACCCATTCATGTTTCGCTAATGAAACAGTTGATGAGAAGATTGGTGAGCATTAATGGAGAGAAAAATTAAGCTTCGTCCCATGGCATTAGAAATTGAAAGAAAATTCTTGGTGAAAGGCGACTACAAGTCCCTCGCCCACGCCAAAAGCCACATCATTCAAGGCTACATCTGCAGCGGACGCGGCAGAACGGTGAGAGTGAGAATGCGCGACGATGCAGCATTTCTCACCATCAAAGGACCGTCGCGCAACGGCGGGCTTTCGCGCTATGAGTTCGAGAAGGAAATCACCCGCGACGAAGGGCTCTCCCTGCTCTCACTCTGCGAACCCGGCATCGTGGAGAAGGTGCGCTGGCTTGTGAGCGTCGGAGACCACACCTTTGAAGTCGATGAGTTCCTCGGCGAGAACGCCGGACTGGTCGTTGCCGAAGTGGAGTTGGGCTCCGAGGACGAGACGTTCGAGCGCCCCGACTTTCTCGGCGAGGAGGTGACCGGCGACCGAAAATACTATAATTCCTCCCTCCGCGCCTTCCCCTTCTCGCAGTGGAAGTGAGAAAGAGGGGAAAGAGAGGGGTTACACTTTCGGAGCACTAAAACACTGAAAACAAACGCTTTCTCAAGAAATAAGTCTATCCGCGTCGTTTTGGGAAATTTCCTCAAAACGACGCGGATAGTTTGTTTCCGTTGGCTGAGCAAGAAAGTTTGTTGGTTTACAGTGATTTAACCTCAAAACCACCCCCGAAAAGTGTCACCCCTCTCTCCGAGCCCTCAGCCGTCTATCTTTCCAAAGCCTCAGCCTTCGGCGCCGAAAAATAACTGCGAACGGCATAGAGCGGAATGTTGGTCATCCAGTCTTGTTCCTTGAAGTCCGCCATGGAGCTGCGCAGACAGTGAACCGCAGGATTGTCCACATGGAAAGCTCTGAGCGACTTGGATTGCAAATTTTCTTCAGCCTTCACTTCAAGCGCAGCCAGATAGGCGTCACACTGCACCACGAAATCAACCTCCTGAGTGCTATTATCCTTGCTGAAATAGAAGATGGCGGCGTTGGAAATCGTGTGAAGTTGGGCACAAACAAAGTTTTCGGTGAAACTGCCTTTGCTTTGCGTCATGCCATTGGGCATCAGCATGAAAGCAGGGGGCGTGAGACTCATTGCGCCCAACAGTCCGCAGTCAAGAAGATAGAGTTTAAAGGCGTTTGGGTCAGCGTAGCAGGCGAGCGGAATCTCCGGCTTACGCACTCTATCCACCTTATATATAAGCCCCGCATCCAACAACCATTGAATCGCCACTTCAAAGTCTTTGGCGCGAGCCCCTTTCTTCACAGCGCCGTAGATGAATTTGCTGTTCTCTTTTGCCAACTGCGAAGGAATGGATTTCCAAACCTGATTGATTCGAATCGCCTCAGCAACAGGCGCATGCTTCGAAATGTCTTTGTCGTATGCCAGGAGAATCTCATTCTGAATTTCACGAACTTGAACAGTGTCGTTGGTCGCAACGTATTTCTTAACCGCCTCGGGCATGCCGCCCACAAAATAGTATTCTCTGAGAGACTGAACATATTTGCTTCGAAGACCACTCATGACACTCCATTGCTGCTGAGCAAGCAAATTGCTCATGATGGAATCTCCCTTTGCCTCCAAAAATTCTTCAAAGGTCATGGGGTGCATGAACAAGGTGTTCACTTTGCCGACAGGATAGGATTCTCCTTGGTGGAGCGTGATGCCAAGAAGCGAACCCGCCACGACCACGTGATACTCCGGTGCATTCTCACAGAAATATTTCAAAGCACTCAAGCCACGGCGCAGCTCCTGAATCTCGTCGAGAATGATGAGTGTCTTTCCGGGAAGAATGCTGGTTTTCGTCAATGCGCCTATGGTCAGAAGAATGCGATTCATGTCGTAGTCCTCAGCAAAGAGGTCACGCACCATCTCGTTATTATCACAGTTGATGTAGGCTGTATGTTGATAATAACGCTTTCCGAACTCTTTGAGAATATATGTTTTTCCCACCTGACGCGCTCCAAGCAAAATGAGTGGTTTGCGGTCTTTTCTTTCCCGCCAACGCGCCAAATCTTTCATGATTTCTCTTTCCATATTCTTGCTCTTTGGAGTTATTTGCTGCAAATATACTAAAATCAAACGATTAGTCGTTATCACCACACTTTTATGAGGGAGTTTTCACCGAATCACTACACTTTTATGAGGGAGTTTTCACCGAATAACTACACTTTTATGAGGGAGTTTTACATTTGGGCACGTCAGATGACTGTTAAAAAGGAGTCCAAATGGGACTGCCATCGGGCAAATGGTGGCAAGAGCGTTGGGCAAATGGTGGCAAGAGCGTCGGGCGTAAAATCAAAGGTGGCGCGAACGCGTCTTGTTTGCGCTCACGCCACCCGGATTGAAAGGAAATTTACGAAAGAGTTCTTTTGTTATGCTTTTAGCGGATGAGTTTCTCGCGCAGTTTGGCGAGCATGTCCACGGTCATTCTGTCGAGATCGTATTCTGCCTTCCAGTCCCATTCCTGCTGTGCTGCGATGTCACAGAGGCTGTTGGGCCAGCTGTCGGCATTGGCTTGCTTGAGGGGATCCACGTCATAGTCCATCTCAAACTCGGGCTTGTACTTCTTGATGGCATTAAAGACGCCCTCGGGGTCGAAGGACATGGCGGCGATGTTGAAGGAGTTGCGGTGGATGAGACGATAGGGGTCGGCTTCCATCAGTTCCACACAAGCACGGAGGGCATCGGGCATATACATCATGTCCATGTAAGTACCCTTACCGATGGGGCAGGTGAACTTCTCGCCGCGGACAGCACTATAGTAGATGTCGCAAGCGTAGTCTGTGGTGCCGCCGCCCGGAGGAGTGACGTAGGAGATGAGACCGGGGAAGCGGACGGAACGAGTGTCCACGCCATATTTGCGGTAGTAGTAGTCAGAGAGGAGTTCGGTGGTCACCTTGGAAACGCCGTAGATGGTGGTGGGGCGCTGGATGGTGTCTTGCGGCACATTGTCTCGAGGAGTCTCGGGCCCGAAGGAACCGATGGAACTGGGAGTGAAGACAGAGCAGTCGTGTTCGCGGGCAACTTCGAGGACGTTCCAAAGACCGTCGATGCCGATTTTCCAAGCCAGTTGGGGACGACCTTCAGCCACCACGCTCAAGAGAGCCGCGAGGTTATAGATGGTGTCCACGTGATGCTTGAGAACCACAGTGGCAATCTGTTCGGGGTTCGTGACGTCGCAAATTTCAAAAGGTCCGGTTTCGCGCAACTCGCCGCGAGGTTTTGCGCTGGGGATGTAGCCGCAAACAACATGGGTGTTGCCATAGATCTCACGCAACTTCAATGTCAGTTCAGACCCGATTTGGCCTGTAGCACCGATGACCAGAATGTTTTTCATGTTTTGGAAAGAGATTTGTGTGTAGGTTCAATTTTTTCTGTGCAAAGTTGCAACCTTTTTTTGAGATTTATAATTACACATGATTTATTTTTCCAAAAAATGTAGTTCCTTTGCGGGAGAGAACGGGACTTTCTTTTCTCACGTCGCGAAAATCCACCCTGTTCCCCCGAAAAGCCCCAATAGCAAACGGCAAGACTCAAACCATATCTATTCCTT